>NZ_RQSN01000005.1:0-235774 GCF_003957265.1 Actinobaculum sp. 352
CTACATGCGAACGGCATGGCCTTCACCGATGACCTCTTCAATCTCAACCGGCCCGCGCTCCGCCTCCACATGCGGTATGCAATCGAGGATGACGACCTCGCCGCGATGCTCGAGGCCTGCCAGATCGCCTAACCGCTCAACTAATACGATGCCCCGGCCCGCGAGGGCCGGGGCAGAAAGGAACTTTTTAATCATGGCATCATACACCGCTACACCCCGCCAGGTCAGCTACGCGATGTCGCTGCTCGACAAGGCCGGATTCCAGACACGCTACATGGACGCATTATTTAAGGTACTCGGCGCAACCATGCGCCAGCGGTCCGGCTCGGTAGCCGACTGGCTCGAAAACATGACCAAGTCAGAAATTTCGCACCTGATCGACGACCTCAAAGAACGAATCGCAGAGTCGGAGGACGACTAAATCGGCACCGCCCGGCCCCACATGGGGCCGGGATTGTCGGTTTCCGCCGCATTTTGTGTCGCACCATCCCATACGATCAATCTAGCCACGATATGCTGGCACTTAGGACAAGGAGACAAGCCATGACAACCATGACGATGAACGGCCTAGCGCAGGCCTACGCAGAGCACCTGACCAGACAGGCTGATATCTCGAACGTGCGGGGACGCCGCGCGTCCGCCGCCGGCTGTAATCCCGCCGCGTATGACTACTCCTACGAGCGCGACGGTGAAACAGTTGATGAGACGATGTGGATCGCCGAAAGCCTCGACGGCGTCATCGCCGGATACACCGAGACTGGCACAATCCGATTCGACGATGGGACCCTCACAATCGAGGCGCGCGAACAGTGATGACTGGCGCGGATTTATTCGCGATCCGGGAGACGATGGGCATCTCAAAAAACGAGGCCGCCCGTCGTCTCCACGTGACCACGAAAACACTCAACGACTGGGAGCACGACGAACGACCAATCCCCGACGGCGTCGCCGAGGAAATCACCGCGTGGGAAGACGAATGGTTAGATATGGTCGCCGCACGCATTGAAGACGTCGCCGACATCGCCGCCACCGGCGACCTGCAGGACGTCGACATGACCCTACACGCTGACTGGCAGATGCACTACGACGAGGCCGGTATGACTCAACGGGAACATATCGCGATGGTGCAGGCGATTCGGCTCGGACTACGCCTCGAAGGCATCCCCGTGACGACGCACTGGGCACGAGGCTAGCCGCGGGTCATCCTGTCCGCGAGTATCCGGTCGCGCTCCGCGCCCGCATGCTGATAGATCATCACCGTGTTCACGTCCGAATGCCCGGCGCGTGCCATGAGTTCCGCAAGTGTCGCGCCAGCCTGCCCGTACAAGGTCAGGCCGGAATGCCGCAGATCGTGGAACCGTCCAACCGGCAGGCCCGCGTTCTCGCACGCCTGCTGGTAAATGTTCAACAGGGCACGGGTGGAAATATGCCCGTCCCGTAGCGGCGCGGTCCACAGTAGAGCGTCCGGGACGGGCGCGACGAACTGGTTCAGATGCTCGGCGACAATCCGGCCCTGAGCCGGTGCGAGCGCGTTCGTCCGATAACCGGCACGGCTCTTTGGCGGCCCAACCGTGATCAGTCCGCCAGGGCCGCGCTTCGTGGTCTGATCGACACGGACCATGCACCCGCCGTCGGTAATATCGTCGCGGCGTAGCGCGGCGATCTCTCCGGCGCGTAGGCACCCGTAGGAGCCGAGGACGAGAGCGGCCTTGTACCGTGGCGGTGCGGCGGCGATGAGCCGGTCTAACTCGGCCGCCGTGTAGGCGATCATCTTGGACCCGTCACGACGTGCCACGCGGCGCATCCACCCGGGCGGGAACTCTGGCATCGTGGGAAGGACGCCGCGCGTATGCGCCGCCGACAGCCCGGCCGACAGGGCACGTGCAATGTTCCCAACCGTCGCGGGACTAACCGTGCCCTGCAATGCTTCGAGGAACTCCCGGATCATGCCCGTGGTGATCTGGGCGAGCCGCGTATCAGGGCCGAGATCGGGGACGATATGCGCATTCCACTGTGACTGGTAAGCGCGGACCGTGTTAGGGGAGTAGTCACTGGCTTCGAGCATGCTGATCCACGTGTCGCGCCATGCGGCGAGTGTGGGTGATGGGCCGGTGAGCGTTCCACCGTCGGGCGGTGTCCACGTGCCGTTGAGGATGCTGGCGTGCACTCGGGTGAGGTCTGCGCGTACAGCGGACTTCGTCACTTGTGTTGGCGTGTAGTAGTCTCTACCGTTTTTCCGGTAGCGGCCCCTGTATCGGCCGCTTCGCGTCGTTTGTACTGAGCCGAAGGTCGAGCGTGTCATAAGGGGTACCCTTTCGCCGTGGTACCCCTTAGGGTACCCCTTCGGATTTCGTCTCGGTTCGTTTCCCTGCGTTTCCGTGCGTCATGGCGGGGTGTGCCGAATCGCGGATATATGGCCGATTGTGGGCTGTAAAACGTTGATACCCCGCCGATTGCTCGACGGGGTACCGTGCCTCTGGCGGAGACGGCGGGATTTGAACCCGCGAGGGACCTTTCAGCCCCTACCTTCTTAGCAGGAAGGCGCACTCGACCAGACTATGCGACGTCTCCAAGTAGTCCAAGAATAGCGTGATGCGCCCCCGCCAGTCCACCTAGGGGGTGTATTCTGCGCGACGTGGGAGCATTTGTGCTGGTCAGAGGCTATACATTGCTGGTCAGAGCCTATGCGGCGAATGTCGCCAAGTTGCGACAGCCATGCGACAAGACTGCTAAATCCGGTGTGTAAGCTCGATTGTGCAACGAGGGAACTCGCGACCTGCTCGTTCGAACGAACAAGCAGGTTTGATCTTCTCTCACCCAACTCAGGGGCCCTGGGCTGGGTGGCTGAATACTCGGCCGCTTGCTCAGCAGAACCCGTAGGGCATCACCGCCCGAATACAAGAAGGATAAAGATCATGACTCGACAGCTTCCACGCAAGCGTTTACTGCAGGGCTTCGTGCTCCTCGGCGGATTCGCCCTGATTGCCACGGGGTGCTCCACCAACGTGAGTGACGATGCCAAGGATACCCAGACAACGGTTTCCTCTGACACGGGCACAACCATCAAGGGTGACAACGTGCAGACGACGGAAATCGATGGCGATGTTACCAACGTGGATAACGGCTATGACGAC
The DNA here is from genome assembly GCF_003957265.1 of Actinobaculum sp. 352. Taxonomy (NCBI): domain Bacteria; kingdom Bacillati; phylum Actinomycetota; class Actinomycetes; order Actinomycetales; family Actinomycetaceae; genus Actinobaculum; species Actinobaculum sp. 352. The sequence continues at coordinate 3,135 of NZ_RQSN01000005.1, forward strand.
GCCGACGACGCGGACAATGACACCACCGATGTTCCCGATGCGGCGGATACGAACGACATCACCGACCCGGAGTGGTTGGAGGCGGCCGCTTCTTCCGAGAAGACAATTAATGGTGGTCCATCGGTCAATATCACCGAGTCTGACACCGTCATCACCATCAAGGGTGATTGTGAATCACTCAATATTCTCGGTGCGAATGTGACAGTGTTGGCCGAAGACATATCGGTCCTCAGTATCACAGGTAGCAATGTGAAAGTGTTTGGCGAGGAAATCGGCACCGTGCAGTTCACAGGCTCAGACAACACCATTGTGTGGTCAGATGTTTCCGAGCCGACTGTCGGTTCTGAGCTTGGCACGAATAACACTATCCGGCGGGCTGAGTGACGACGCTTCTGCCTCGTGAGGTTCATGAAAGCGCTCGCGGGGCAGCGAGTCGGCTCTGCGGTCGACCACACAACTAACGCCGGCCCGCCCAACTGGTGCAGGCGCACAGAAGTAATGTGTGGGCGCAAAGGTAGTGCGGGCCCAACGCGTCAGCTGTGCGCGACCGCAGCAGCAACTACTAGGTGTGGCTGAGAGGAATGCACTCCTCCCAGCCACACCTATATGATGAGCACGATATCGACATTTCCAAGCGAGGGGCGCAATGTCCGTGAATACAGGTGCACCGCGACGGGCGGACAAGCCGGTCGTTCTTCTTGTCGACGACGAGGCAGCCATCACCGACGCGCTCGCTCCCTACCTTGAGCGCTCAGGCTTCACTGTTCACATAGCTGCCAACGGTGAAGAAGGTCTGGCGTGCCACGAGGAGCTGGGACCGGATATTGTGGTCAGCGATGTCCTTATGCCGGTTATGGATGGTCGAGAAATGGTTCGCCGTATCCGCAGCCAGGGTGGGTGGACACCGGTTATTCTTCTTACCCAAATCGATGTCTCCTACGAGCGATCTGCCGCCCTGGATGAGGGGGCCGATGATTACCTCTCCAAACCGTTCGACCCGCAGGAACTCGTTTCTCGCATCCGGGCGGTATTGCGCCGCAGTGCGAGAAGTGCGGGCGTTGGAAACAACGCGCCCAAGCCGCTTTCGGCAGCGGAGCGGTTGGTATGCGGCGAACTTGTGGTGGACCGCACGGCCCGCCGGGCTTACCTTGGCGAACGCGAGTTGGTACTCACCCCGAAGGCATCTCTAGTGCTGGACTACCTCATGACTCACCCGAATGAATTGCATACCCGTGAGCGTCTCTTGGCAGCACTGTGGGGTATCGACTTCGTGAGTTCGACGCGGGCAGTCGACCATCGCATCAGGGAAATACGTCGAGTTCTTGGGGATGACCCAACACATCCGCAGTACATCGAGACTGTTCCCTCCGTCGGCTATCGCTTCATTGGGAAGGTGCACTCGTGAGAGGCGCCTTGCATTCCGGATTCAGTGCTTCACTGCGGCACAGGGGCGGGCGTGATCGCACCCTCGCTTTGGTGGCGCCCGGCTCCGACACGACACGGCGGAGCCTACAGAGGAACGCACAGCGAAGCGGAAGGAACCTGGTATGAGCCAACAATCGACGCATCCCATGGCGCCGTCGCGCCGCGTTCCACGTGTACGAATGATCTTGCTGTGCCTCCTTCCCGCGTTGGTGACGGCGGTAGGCGCTGTTATGTGGTACCTGTCGGGTGAGCGACGACGCCTCAATATCTCGATCACTTTTCCCGGTCTGCTCGCGGAACTCGGGATAATGACCAGCCTGTTGATAGTCGCAGTCGTCGCGATCCGGTGGCGATTCCGGGAACATTTTCAACAGGGATGTGTGGCAGGAGAAGAAGCCCGCCGCGTCGCCCACCGGCAGTTCCTGCAGCGCCTCGACCACGAACTGAAGAACCCGCTCACCGCCATGCGTGCCGCGGCAAGCGGGGAGGACTCCGCACAGAGCCGGGCCATTATCGACACCCAGTCGCAGCGAATGAGTCGGTTGCTGACGGATCTGCGCAAGCTCTCGGACCTGGAAACCGCTCCGCTGAGCATTGAGGATGTTGATATTGAGGAAACGACTCGCGACGCCGTTGCAGCAGTCGAGCAGGAATTGGCGGCTCGCGGGGAGACGCGTGCTTTCGATGTGACTTTCCCGGAGGCGCCCTGGCCGTTGCCGACGGTGCGCGGCGACGGCGACCTGTTGTACTCGGCGATCTACAACCTTGTATCCAACGCCGCAAAATACACCGACGAAGGCGCCGTGATTGAGATACGCGGCAGCCAGCGGCAGGGAACTGTGACACTGGAGGTGGCAGATACCGGAATCGGTATCCCGGCGGAGGAAGTGCCTACGGTATGGGCGGAGCTTTCTAGAGCGGCGAATGCGCGCAGTCGCCCCGGCTACGGATTGGGCTTGGCGTTGGTACAGACGATCGTGTCGCGGCACGGCGGCAGCGCCGCATTGAGTTCCAGACTCGGGGTGGGGACAAGCACCGTGATCACTTTGCCTATCAGCTAGACAGGGCGGCGTCAGTTGGACGTGGACGGCCCAGTTTGACGGGCTGGCGTCAATCAGGTGCGGGAGGCATCAGGCGCGAACGGCATCAAGCAGGCATTGACGGCCAGCTAGGCGCGAACGGCATTTGTTGTCAGACGTGGGGACCAGTTAGACGGGCTGGCGTGACGGCGGTACGTTGGTGAAGGGGCACTTACCTGACCGTCATTCCCGTTTGCATGACAGTTCGCCGTCTCAAACCGCACTGGTCTGGCGGCGTCGCACACCACGACGCGGGAGAGACTCGCAATCCTTGATGGTCCGAGATAAACGAATGCCGGAATTCCAACGGAATCCCGGCATGTGGCGGTAGCGGCGGGATTTGAACCCGCGGTGGCTATTAACCACACAGCATTTCGAGTGCTGCACCTTCGGCCGCTCGGACACGCTACCGTCATGTATTGTACAGAACAGGCAGGGAGCGTGCGAGTCGCAAGCCGTTGCAATAGCACACATTTTCGTCTCGCTGCGACTTCATACGGTTGCATCAGTATGGCTGCGAATTTCGTACGGCTGGAGCCGATATGGTTGTGGATTCCCTCAGTTGAAGGTAGTCCGGCCCGCTGTTTGAGCATGGCTGTGGTTTCGTGACCGGCGGATGGGTGTGGCGTGCGTGCCGTGGTGTGGCGGAGTTAGTGGGCCGCGCGCTGAACGGCCAGAAGGGTCGGGGCCGTCTGGCCAGATGCTGATTGCCAGACGGCGTAGGATGTGGCGCTGTGGGCCGGAAGGCGTGCCTGTTAGGTGTCCGATCTTCCGAAAAAAGCACGCAGCACAGTGGTGCATTCTTCCTCGCGGATCCCTCCGACCACTTCAACCTGGTGGTTGAGGCGCGGGTCGCGCAGCACATCGCGCACGGATCCCGCGGCGCCCGCCTTCTGATCCCAGGCGCCGAATACGACTCGTCGGATTCGCGCCAGAACAATCGCACCCGCGCACATTGTGCACGGTTCCAACGTTACGTATAGTTCACAGTCATCCAAGCGCCACTGGCCGATGGTGTTGGCCGCCTGCCGAAGGGCGTTGATTTCGGCATGGCCGACGGGATCGGCGTGGGCCTCCCGAGTGTTCCACCCGCGCCCAATAACCTCGCCATTGCGGACCACGAGAGCGCCAACCGGAATATCGCCGCTCTGTTGTGTGCGTTGGGCGATTGACAGTGCCTCGCCGATCCATGCTTCTTCCAGCTCATACATCACGGCCAGCCTACCGGTTTCCAACGGGCCGAGAACCTCGACGAGGCAACGCGGTCCGTTCGTACGGCAGTGCGTGTGTTCGACGTCGTCGTACGGCTCGGTCGACTTGATAAGTGGCGGTCCGGCGGCGATGGCCGTGCCGGATTTCTTCGACGTCGTACTAGTGGATCATTCGACGTGGCAGCGCAGTCCCCTCCTCGCTGGTAAGTTTGAGCTATGCGTACCCAGATCATTGAGCACCCATTGGTGGCACACAAACTGACTCTTCTGCGTGACCAGAACACCCCGTCGCCGGTGTTCCGTCAGCTCGTTGATGAACTGGTCACACTGCTTGCCTACGAAGCAACTCGGGACGTGAGTGTGGACGCCGTTGACATTACGACTCCGGTGGCTCCCACGACCGGCGTGAAACTGGCAAAACCACGCCCGATGGTCGTTCCGATTCTGCGCGCAGGTCTGGGAATGCTGGAAGGCATGGCAAAGCTTCTGCCGACGGCCGAGATCGGATTCCTGGGAATGAAGCGCGATGAAATGACGCTGGAGGCCATTACATACGCGAACCGTCTACCCGATGACCTCTCCGGCCGCCAGTGCTACATCCTCGATCCGATGCTTGCCACCGGGGGTACGCTCGTCGCCTCGATCAACTACCTGCTGGAACGCGGGGCACGTGAAGTGACCTGCGTGTGTATCCTAGCCGCTCCTGAAGGTATCGCGGCCGTCGAAGCGGCCGTTGGTGACCGCGCCGACGTCTCAATCGTCGTCGCCGCAGTTGACGAGGGCCTGAATGAAAACAGCTATATCGTTCCCGGTTTGGGTGATGCGGGCGACCGTTTGTACGGCGTCGTAAACTGACGGGCGAATGGTGAATTGAAGGCAACTGGGTTGTACACTCGCCACCGCGTCGTGAACCTACAATCAACTCGTTGCCTGGCCCCGAATCGTTAGTGAACGACTCAGGGGTGAGTTAATGACCGGCACGTGGCTTGAGTACCGAGTCGCGAACTGCCGTTTGGGGTGCGCCGACCGGGGCACGCCGCTTGGGACGCGAACCACGGACCGAATCTCGAACAAACGACGAAGGAAAGCAATGTCGAAGAAGAAGCGCCGCAATACCCGACAGAACCGAGCATCAGCAACCACTAAACCCAAACGCGTTGTTATCCCGTTTGTGGAGCGACCTTTCGAGGGTCTGCCGCTGGAAATGGAATTGGTTGCCATGCGGGAGATTCTGCCGCTGGCCACCGTGGACGTGCGAACCACTGAGGAATACGGTAGTGCCCAGCTGACGCTGGCGAGTATCCTCCCCGGGATGGCGGCGGCAATTCGCAGGGAGGATGGCGTGCTCCTGGTCGCCATGCAGACCGTCATGCATTCGGGTGATGCGTCCCTCGATATTGCCGCCCGTATTATCGCCGGGCTGGAACTGCAAGCTGGCGAGACTTTCCACATGCCCGAGCAGCCCGAGCCGGGACCGCGGATGCAGGATGTTCTGGACCTGGAGAGCTTCGAGACCTTCACGCTGTATGAGGAGCCAACATTCTGGATGACGCCAGAGGAGGCAGCGAAGCCAGATAATCGAGATGCGCTTCGCTCCTCTCGTGAACAATTGGTGCCGACCGCTGCGGTAGACGGCGTCCCCGGCGCCTACTGGTGCCGCATGTCTCGTGAGTTCCTGCGCTGGGTGCGACCGGAGCCGCGAGACCGTGTACTCGATGGACTGGCGCGCCTGCGTGTGGCAGGTCAATGCACTTTCGACGAGTCACGCTTTGTTGGCGCCTTCCGGGCACAGGGCTTGTTGATCCCGGTCTGGGAGTTGCAGCCCGGCTCGGAGGCCGACGAATTGGTGCAACCTCTAGCGGAGTTTGCCTCTGTGCTCGACGCTGCCATCTCCTCCACGGAACCGTTGACGGCGGACGAGAAGCGTGCACGAGCAGGGATCGTCTCTCGGCAGGTGACATTGCGATAAGCACCTGGCAATACTCCGTTGTTCCTGCACTCACCGGAATGGGCCACGCGCCTGGTAGCTGCGAAGCGGATGGTCATGAACCGGACTGTGTTTCGCGGGATTCCGACCGCCTGCTGCCTATAGGGTAGATAGCGTGACCGAATCTGATCAGAATGTTGCCGTCGTCATCCCCGCCAAAGATGAGGCGGATCGTATTGAAGCGACCATCCGTGCGGCACGCACCATCCCGCACGTCGATCTTGTTGTGGTGGTCGACGACGGTTCTTCCGACAACACGCAGGAGATTGCCCGTGCGGCCGGGGCAACCACCGTGCGTCACTCCGCGAATCGTGGCAAGGCGGCAGCCATGGAAAGCGGAGCCGCCGCCGTCGCCATGCGTGACAGGGAGGGTCATCCCAGCCGCCTTCTACTTTTCATCGACGCCGACTTGGGCGATTCGGCTACAGAGACTGCGCCGTTGGTCGAGCCGGTTGCCCGCGGAGTTGTTGATTGCACGATTGCAGCCCTTCCACCGCAGGAGGGAGCCGGCGGGCATGGATTCGTGGTCGGGCTCGCCAGAACATCAATCGAGCGTGCAACCGGCTGGACTCCGCGCGCTCCACTTTCCGGTCAACGCTGCCTGACCCGTGCAGCCTTCGAGGCGGCACTTCCTTTGGCGGCCGGCTGGGGCGTGGAGGTGGGTATGACCATCGATCTGCTTGTTGCCGGCTATACCCTGCAGGAAGTGGAGTGCAATTTGCGGCATCGCGCTACGGCAAATGATTTGTCCGGTCAACTGCACCGGGCGTACCAGTACAAAGATGTGCGTATCGCGGTTGCGAAGCGGAGGCTACGCCGAGTGCGCGTAGCCGGGAGTCTGCGCCACGGGATACCAGTCGAAGAGTTTCAGCCGTTTAATTCTTTCGAGGTGCCGACGGCGTAGCGCTCCGCGCATCCGCGTACCTCGCGACCAGGGCGGCCCAGAGGGGGATCGCCACAATCGCCCCGAGCGTGGGAACCACGATCCCCGAGTCGTTGATGAAGAATCCGACAGCGAGGGTTGCCCCCACGGCGACTATTGATTCGCGCAGCAATGGCAGGTCACGCCAAGCCGCCATGAAGGGCCCAGTGCGGAAGGATCTGCTGGTGGTGGCATCGGCATCGCCCGTTTGAGGCGTGGCACTGGCCTGCTGAGGCGTGGCACTGCCCTGCGCGCCTTGGAAGTGACGCGACGAGGGGGTGGGATCTCCGACTGCGTCAGCGTGCACGCTCGCGTCCGCCGCTACGAAGGACCCGGAACTTGAATCAGCGGCCTCGGCACGCGACGCGGAGCGACCTCGATGTTGTACATGCACTCGCCAAGCAATAGTGACCACCACCGCGACAATGGCAATGAGAAAGGCCACCACGGTCCAAGGCAGGTTGAAGAACGATTGCGATAGCTTGCGGGAAATGACTTCAAATCCGCCGCCGTCGAGAAGCGACTGAATGAACCGGCCCATATGCGAGCGTTGTTCGGGCGGACGCAGATAGTCGATGAAGGAAAAACCGAGTGACACGGCGAAGCCCGCGCCGAGGATTGCCAACACACGAAGCCATGTCAAAGGAATACGCCAGACGAGGATCGCCAAGAGGGTGAAACCGACGATGAGGGCGGGCGGTCCGCCGAAGTCGGCGCCCAGCGACGGCGACCCATCCAGAAGCACGGCCACTGCGGCGACACTGAGCACGACCAGTCCTGCCCGCCGGGGATTACCGCGGCGAATATGCCGTTCAGCACCGTAGGCTGTCACCAGCAGAAGACTAACCGCGAACATTGCGAATGTCGCATTGCTCAGGCCGTAGAAGCGACCACCTACCTGCGGTTGTGTTCCCAGAAGGGATGCCAGCTGCAAGGGATAGCCCGCACCTCCGGTGGCCACAACGTCGATAGCGAGAGTCGCCGCTGTGACGCCAGAGACCACCACCAGCGGTGCCGCAGGATCTCTCCACCGTCTGAATAGGCCTATTCCGGCCATGATGGTCGCGATCAGAACAATGCCACCGAAGAGCCCCAACGCCGGGTTGGCAAAACGCCACCACGGCAGCAGATTCACCAGCAGTGAGGCGGCGGGCAGCGATGCGGTCCATGTGCCGAACTGGATGAGGAAGCGACGTGACTCGACGCCGTCGTCGTAGCGCAGACGTAGCGGGATCAGAATTACCATGATGCCGACACACAGCAACATGACCAGATAGAAGGGGCCGACGAGGGGCCGGACCGTCTGCGAACGGACTTGGTCGTCTACCAGCGTCGCAGCGGCGTCGGCACCCGAGCCGATACTGTCAGAACTCGCAATCAGCGCGGATCCCACGGTGTGTTCCAGGGCGGGGGACTGCGGGTCGATCCAGGTCAAAAGGGTGGGAAGGAGGTCCGTCAGTTGGATGAGGCCAAGTTGCCGGGTCGCGTCAGAACTGATCAACCGCGCCTGAGTAGTACCCGAGGTGTCAATCCGCGGGCCGACAGCCGCAAAAAAGCCCAGTTGTGGTGTGATCTCTTGGCTATCCCCAACCGAGGTGACAATGACGGTTGCATTAGGGCTTACAGCCTCGATTTGCTCCAGCAGTGCGCCGAAACGTGCGTCCAGTGCGGCAATCTCCGCGTCGACGTCGTCGGGAACTTCGGCGGCGGGAGCGAAGGCGGAACGCATTTTTTCAAACGCGGAAGAGGTTTCTGCGGGCTGTGTCGAACCGGTGGGTTCCAGCAACGCGTCGGGGTAGCGGACCGCTCCCAGATCGACAACGATGAGGTCCTTGCCCGCCGCTGCTTCCTTGTAGGCGTCTGCCGCAGCATCACGGGCTGTATCCTGGTGTGGTGCGTCCTCGGTGGAGCCGGGAAGTGGGTCGACATCCACGTAATCGGTGCTTAACACGCCGTCTGACTGAGCGAGGGCCAGTGCGGCCCCGGGACCGATGGCCAGCGCATCTACTCCGGCGATTTCGTCACCCAAAAGGCCAATTTCCGCCTGGTAAGACGATTGCTCATTGGCGTTGCGTAAAGCGCCCCAGCCGGGAATATGAAGTCCGGACTCGGTGTGTTCCGGTGATGGAATAATCTCGCAGGCACCCGTCGCATCGGTGGTGCGTTGACCGGCGCTGAGCGTCAGCCACCCGGCCGCTGGGCAAGTTGTTTCCCCGACCGTCCGCACCACGATATTCGCGTTGCCGGCGCGATCAATGAACTTCCACAAGTGCGGGGTGGTCTCGGCGCTCAAGTTGTTCCACAATACGCCGGAGAAGCCGACGACGACGACGGGTCCGGTGCCAGATGGGCCGTCGTTCTTGGTGGTTGCAGCGGCAGTGTTGGCAGCGGGATGTGTGACGGTGGAAGCGCTGGCAGCGGGATGTGTGACGGTGGAAGCGCTGGCAGCGGCAGCGCTCGCGTGGATGGTCCACAGCAGGAGGGCACACAGAAGAGCCAGTGCGCCATGCCTGAATCGTGCTACGACCATGGATACAGAGTACCGCGAATCCTTTTCCTTGCTGCAGTGGGGTGTCATCGCGCCCGTTGTGGAATAAGGCGGTGCGTCGTGGATCGGGGGCTCCGCGCCCGTGCCAATGTAGCCGAATGGGGCCCATATGTTGTGGGCAAGTGGGTTGTGCGCGGACAATCTGGATTGCTCGCACGGCGAGGCCCATATGACGCGGACAAGCAGGTTTATGGGCTGGACGGTGAAATGCGCGTCGTCGGCACCATTACGTGTGTGTGGCTTGTCGCGGCGCTGTGCTGCACGAGCACGCCGATGGCGGGTACAGTGATGACATTGCCGCTATACGGGCGGCCTGAGGGAGGTTGATATGGGCGAGCAGTCCGGGTCTCTGCGTTTTTCTTTCCTGGGCCCGCGCGGCACCTTCTGCAATGAGGCCGTCAATCAAGTTGCGGAAAAGGATGCAACGCTGATCCCCGCTGTTGATGTGCCGGCAGCGCTCAACATGGTTCGCGACGGCGAGGCCGATTACGCCGTCGTCCCCATCGAGAATTCCGTTGAGGGTGGAGTCAATGCCACCCTTGACACCTTGACGCAGGGCACCCCACTGGAAATAAAAGCGGAGATGTTGGTGCCCATCCGATTCGCCTTGGCGGTGCGTCCCGGCACGCGGCTGGAGGAGGTTCACCGTATTGCCACGCATCCGCATGCTTGGGCGCAATGCCGCGGATGGATTGCAGAGCATATTCCCGGTGCGATTCATGTGCCTACCACATCAACCGCCGCCGGAGCTGAGATGCTCGCCTCTGGGGAGGAGACGCCCGGATTCGATGCCGCGCTCTGCCCGGTTCCAACATGTGACATGTTCGGGTTGTCCTCGCTGTCCAACGATGTGGCTGATAATCAGAATGCGATTACCCGCTTCATCATGGTGAGTCTGCCCGGAGCACAGCCCGAACGTACCGGTGCGGACAAGACGACGTTGATGGTGCAGCTGCCTAGCGATGAGGCGGGCGCGCTGCTTTCCATGTTGGAACAGTTCTCAACGCGAGGAGTTAATCTTTCGCGCATCGAATCACGCCCCATTGGGGACGCGCTTGGCCGCTACGCCTTCTCCATTGATGCCGAGGGGCATTTGGAGGACGAACGTATCCAGGCGGTGCTGATCGGTTTGCATCGCGTATGCCCGAGGGTAACCTTCCTAGGTTCTTATCCTTCGGCAGTGGGTAAACAGATACGGCCTCGTCCCGGCACCTCCGATACTGATTTCATTTCGGGACGACGTTGGGTGGCTGGTCTGCTCGGGCGACGAACTCTGCATGAAGGAGATCCCGCGTAGCGCGAAGCACGCTACTGCAAGCTCCGGCAATGCGACCGGCCGTGATGCGACTGGTGGCATTGCCACCAGCGGCTGTTACATCACGCGGACGGCGAGAGCCCCCTCTTCCACCCAAGCGCTGACGTGGCGGGCGAATCCGAGTAGATCGCCATCCGCCTCCACCTGTTCCGGGCGACTCGTCGTTACCGTGACCTGCCGGGTTCGGCGCAACTTGATGTTGCCTGCTTCCGGTAGGGCGCCTCGCGTCTCGCCAACGCTTTGCGTTCCCGCCCGCCGGACCAGGTCTCCCCAGCCGATTAGGCCGCCGCGCGTATTCATCACCGCGATATCGAGCCAACCGTCGTCCACGCGTGCCTCGGGTGCGACGACGAAACCGCCGGGAAGGCGGCCGCAGTTGGCGAACATGATCGACCGTGCCTCGGTCTGTACACCGGTATCGTCGGCGTAGCTTGAAGTGTCAGCGCCAGGCGTGCCGTCCCTGCCGGTAATGATTGTGGCGTGCAGGCGCTCGCCGCTCAGATGTCGCAACCCCGAGAATATGTAGGCGATCCACCCCAGGCTGCGTTTGAGCCGTGCATTGGTGTCGCTCATGACCTTGGCGTCGAATCCGATACCCGAAATGACGACGAAGGGAACTGTGCCCTCGAAAGGTACAGCATCGGGTACAGAAGCGGTGAGTTGTGCACGTTCCTCCTGGCTCATGACAGGTGCATTCATCCACCCGATATCGATACGGCGAGTGCGCCCGGTGATCGCAACAGATGCCATATTGCGTTCGGAATCGAGCGGTATTCCGAGATTGCGCGCCAATAGGTTACCGGTGCCAATGGGCATGATGCCCAAGGGGACGCCGGTGCCCGCCAATGCGCCGGCTACTTGACGCACAGTGCCGTCGCCACCGGCTGCAATGACGACGCTCGGATTCAGATCGAGGGCCCTTCGTGCCTGCCCGCCGCCCGCGTCCTGAGCGGTGGTAGGTATCCAGACGGGTTCACCCAGGCCGGCGTCCCCGGCAGTCTGAATGATGATCTCACGAAGGTCATGCAGGTCGTTCGCGCGCAGCGGGTTGTATATGACGACGACGGGTCCCGTTTTGCGGTGTGGAGCATGGCCGTTGCCCGATTGTAACTCGGCGACAGTGTGCTCCAAAGCGCGCAGCCGTGCACGGTCTACTCGCATTGCTTTCCGCATGATCGTAACCAGCGTTGCGAGAATAACCGCCAGTGCCAGCGCGATGATCGAGATCCAAAGCGTGACCATGGAAGTACCTTATCGAACCCATCCGTTCGGTTGGAACTGTGACCGCTACCCGCAGCCGACCAGCGCAGTCCGCCAGGAGCCGAAGGGCGCGTGGTATGAGTAGGTGGGGTAGTCACCAGAAGTTGAAGTGGGGATGCTGGGGGCGCCGAGGCAACGTATCCTTGAGTACATGATTGATATCCGTTTCGTCCGCGAGAATCCTGAAGCCGTGCGCGAGTCGCAGCGGCGGCGTGGCAATGACGAGTCGACCGTTGATGCTCTGCTGGCGGCCGACGACGCCCGGCGATCCGCATTGCAGACTTTCGAGTCCGAGCGAGCGCGTCAGAAGGAACTGTCGCGTTCGGTCGGAAAGGCAAGCCCGGAGGAACGGCCGGTAATTCTGGCTCAGGCCAAGGAACTCGCCGAACGGGTTAAGGCGCTCGAAGCGGAGGCCGCGCGAGCCAACGTGGCATATGAAGAAGCTAATCGAGCCATTCAGAACATCGTGCTGGATGGTGTTCCCGCCGGCGGAGAAGACGATTATGAGGTGCTGCGCCATGTGGGCACCCCGCGGGACTTCGCTGCAGAGGGTTTCGACCCGGCTGATCATCTCGACGTGGCCGAAGGTATTGACGCCATCGACATGGCGCGGGGCACGAAGGTTTCCGGTGCGCGCTTCTACTATCTCAAGGGTGCGGGTGCACGCCTGGAGTTAGCACTGCTGACAATGGCTGCCGATCAGGCGGAGGCCAACGGTTTCACCCTCATGGTCACTCCCACGCTGGTCAATCCGGACATTATGGCTGGCACAGGGTTCCTCGGCGCGCATTCGGACGAGATTTACTATCTACCGGCGGACGACCAGTACTTGGTGGGCACCTCGGAGGTCGCGCTGGCCGGATACCACAAGGATGAAATCGTCGATCTGTCGGACGGGCCGATACGCTATGCCGGTTGGTCATCGTGTTACCGGCGTGAGGCAGGCTCCTACGGCAAGGACACACGCGGAATCATCCGCGTGCACCAATTCAACAAGGTGGAGATGTTCTCCTATTGCCGGATCGAGGATGCGGCGGACGAACATCAGCGCTTCCTCGCTTGGGAAGAGGAAATGCTGCACAAGGTGGAGTTGCCGTACCGCGTCATCAATACCGCCGCGGGCGATCTTGGCTCCTCCGCTGCGCAGAAGTTCGACTGCGAGGCCTGGCTGCCGACCCAAAACCGCTACATGGAGGTCACGTCGACGTCGAACTGCACCACTTACCAGGCGCGGCGGCTTCACGTGCGGGAGCGGACTACCGGAGAGAATCGTATCGCGGCGACGCTGAACGGCACCCTCGCCACGACGCGCTGGTTGGTGGCGCTGTTTGAGAATCACCAGCAGGCCGATGGGACCTTGTACGTTCCGGAGGCACTGCGCCCGTATCTGGGTGGTCGCGACCATATTGCACCAGTTGACAGGAAATGAATGTGACACTTCCGCTCACCGACGACGCCTACGACTGCACGCCTGCCGATAACCGGAGGACGTATGGCCACGTCGGCTATGCGATGGAGCCGGAAAAGGAGCTGGTCACAGCGATGGCAGAGCTACCGAGTGCCGGACCGGATCTCTTCGTTGCCCTTGATATTGACGGGACGATACTGCGCTACGACACCAGTTTGTCGGAGCGAGTTGCCGGGGCCATCTGTGCCCATTTGGAGGCGGGCACGCATATCACCTTGGCTACGGGCCGTGGGATTCATGCGACAAACCTCGTGCTGGAACAATTGCAGATCAGCCGCGGTGTTGCCGTCTGCTCAAACGGTGCAATTACCGTGGGGGTGGGCGAGCGCTCGCTGCTGCCGGATTCGGGGGAGCCGGTGTCTCTCGTGCGAGAAGTGGAGGTGCCATCGCTCGGTGCGGTCGCGCTGCCGGGTGTGCCTGCCGAGCAATATACGCTGCTGGCGGCTCACACCTTCGACCCACGCCGCCAGGTGCGGTTAATTGGCGAACTGCTTCCCGATGCGCTTATCGCGTTGGAACAACTCGACGGGGCGCGGCTGGTCACGGGAGAGTTCCCGCCCGGAGAATTGACAGGTCCGAGTTATGTGATGTCCCGCGCGGAATTAGAACAGGTTCCCACGGCGACTCGTCTCACGGTTCGCGCGCCCGATATGTCTCCGGCCGAAATGACGGCAGTCATTGAGGAAGCCGATCTCAGCGGTGTGGAGTACGCCATCGGCTGGACCGCGTGGTTGGACATCTCGCCAGGAGGGGTATCGAAGGCGTCGGCACTCGAGGAGATTCGAAGTCGACTCGGTGTAGACCTGCAGGCAACTCTCGCGGTGGGTGACGGCGGTAACGATATCGACATGTTGACATGGGCCGGGGTCGGTGTGGCCATGGGTGGTGCTGCGGATAGTGTTGTTCAGGCGGCAAACGCTCAGACCCGCGATGTGGACAATGATGGACTTGCCGATGTGCTCGAGCTGTTGCTGGACTGATCCGGTGGTTGCGGGGCATGAGTGGAGGTGATCGGTTCCAGTCGGCAGTTGTAGGCAGAGCGTGTCGGCGTACGCTAAGGGATCAGTGCCGGGCTGGAGATGGCTGCTACCAGCCGACAATGGCGGTTTCGCTGCGCGCGAGTCGTCCCGGTGGCCCGAATATACTGGACGCAATCCCGAGGAGGAACGTATGAGGCATCACCCGGCGTACCGTATGCGTGCTCGATACCTCAACCTTCTGCTCCTCCTCTGCGTGTGCCTGACGGGAGCGACTGGATTTGACGGTTTGTCGGCACCGGGTGCTGAAGCTACGCGGGCAGGTTCGCCTCTTTCTACGGCAGCGGTAACCAGAGCTGAGATCGCAGCGCTACCCTCCTCTAAGGCCGCTGCGGGCGGGGACGGGACGTCGGTTCCGGAAGTACCCGCAGGTGTCGAGGATTTGAAGGCGCAAGGCGTGGAGAGTGCGAAGGCGCAAGGCGTGGAGGCCGTGACGCTGGAAAGGCAGCACGTCGTCGTGATCCTCACCGGTGGTTTGCGATGGGATCAGCTCGATGGCGATCTTACGCCGGAACTCTCCGCCTACGCGGCGTCGGGTATTATGTCCAATCTTGTTCCGCTTGCCACTCGCGGGGCGGCGTGCCCGGTTGATTCGTGGCTGGCCATGTCCGCCGGGCGGCAGATTTCGCCGCGCGCGCTTGCAACGCGAGCGACCTGCCCGCGTCCGACCGTGTTCCGGGGCTTCCCCATCCAAAGTTGGGAAGCGTACGAAGACGCTCTGGCTGCTACATCTTCGGAAGGCTCATTGGGGACATTTGGGGCGATTTTGGCCGAGGAGGGTGTGAGCACTCAACCCATTGGAACGGGCGCGGCATTCGTATTGGCGAACCCGGACGGCACGGCGCCGAGAAACTATCAGGTGGCGCCGACGTCGAACATGGAGTTGGCGGCGCTGGTTTCCAGCAGTGCGTCCCAGTACGACCTCACTATCGTTGACGCCGACGCGGAGAGTTACGCCTCCGACGACGAGCGCCAAGCTGCACGTATCGCGGATTTCCTGGAAATCGAGCAACGCCGAGCTGCGGGGCAGGATCCTGATACCACCGAGGGAGGTTCCGAGAATCCGCCGGATGTAGTGGATGGTTCGACGTTAACGCCGCAACGAAGGATCTACTCGGCGATTAACACGCGGCGTGTCGAGGCAATCCTGCGCGATCTTCCTGCAGGAACACGGGTGCTGGTGGCATCGGTGGTTGATATTGATACCACCAGTTACATGCAGCTCCTAGTGGCGGCGGATGTGCCGTCAGCCGAGGCGAGCGGCACCGATGACATGGCGCTGGTGCCCGGGCTTGGATGGAGCGAGTCGGTGCGGCAGGACGGTGTCGTCCAGTTGGCAGATCTCGACCCGACCATTCTGAGTTGGCTGGGAATAACGGACCACAATATTGCCAGTGGCACGCCAATGAGTACCGTGAATCCGGTAGCGGTGCCATGTTCACCCGATCAGGCGTGTTACACGGATCGATTGAGTGAACTAGATGATCAAGCCTTGCATTCGGGCAAGATTCGTACCTGGCGCGGCCGGTTCGTTCATTGGTTGACGACGGCGGCCATCGTGTATTTCCTGGCATCGCTTGTGTTGCTCGCGGCGCCGGTGTATCGGCGTACGCTACGTTTCCGGTGGCTAAGGGAAGCGTGGATGCTTGCTGGGCTGACCGTTGCGGCGGTTCCGTTGGCTAGTTTCATTGTTGACATGCTGCATTGGTGGAATACCGACTCTGCAGAACTGGCGCTTGTGGGTGGCAGCTGGCTATTGGCCGGCGGGATCGGTGTGATTGCACTGAACTTTCAACGCTTGTGGCTACCGGCCCCACTTGTAGTGATAGCGGGGGTGACTGCGGCGTCGCTGACAGTGGATGCCGCTCTCGGTTCGCGTGTGATGGCCGATTCGCCGATTGGTTTTAATCTGTTGACGGCGGCGCGTTTTTATGGCGTCGGAAATGAGGCATATGCGCTGATTGCAGCGGGCACGTTGATTGGCCTCGCCTTCTTGGGCACATGGATTCGAGATCGCGGTGTCGGAGTTTTCCGCGGCAAGTGGGCAGCGGTGCTGACCGTGGGTGCAATTGGTCTTGTCGTTGCGGCGATTGATGCTCTGCCGAGCCTCGGTGCCGATTTCGGGGGAGTGCTATCCTTCCTGCCCGCACTCATTGTTCTTGTGCTCCTTATAGCGCAGACGCGGATTTCGGTGGGGCGCGTTCTTGGCATTGTCGTGGTTACCGGCGGTATTGCGGCTGCTCTAGCGATCGTGGACTGGTTGCGGCCGGCCGAGTCACGCACGCATCTGGGTCGCTTCGTCCAGTTCATTATCGACGGTGAACTAACCGACGTGATTTCGCGGAAGCTGGCGACAAACATCCGCCTATTGTTCGCCTCGACTCACCGCTGGGTGGTGTTGACCGCATTGCTTCTGCTGTTCCTGGCGCTGTTCCAAACGTTGCGACGGCGTCCAGCCTTAGGCGTGGATGGCAAAGCAATCGATCAGAAGTGGCGTCCGGCGTGGTGGAATGGTGCGCGCAACTGGTGCGTGAACATGTGGGGTTGGCTCGGTCCGGTGCAGCGCGTTGCGCGTGCCGACCAGACTTCCGAGGCGGAGCCGATGGGCTCGACGGCGCAGACCGTCGGGGCCGTAGAGCGGGTCACGTCAGTGGACAAGGTGGATGCGGTGCGCGGGGTATCTGTGGACGCTGCGGGCGGGGCACCTGCGGACAAGTCAACGAGCACGGGAGTAAGGGGCTTCGACCTAGCTCTGTCGGAGCGTGTGCCGGCCCTGCGGGATTCCCTGGTGTCGGTCGCCGTGTGCATGGCTTTGGCGCTGTGCTTGAATGACTCCGGCATCGTGTTGCCGGGCATGGCAGCGATTATGGTGGTTCCTCTGCTGGAGGTGCTCGCGCTGCGATACACGCATTTGCGTGAGAAGAGTGCAAGAGTGCATTCTTCCGTAGATGTCCGCAGAGTGGATGCCCCGCTCGTGGGCGAGGAGGCGGGCGAAGCTTCACGATGCGCCGGTGAGTAGACTAATATGGTTATGCCGTCATAGGCATTGAGGAAGGTTGACAGAGCGGCCGAATGTGACGGTCTTGAAAACCGTTGTGCGGTGATCCCGCACCAAGGGTTCGAATCCCTTACCTTCCGCAATCCGTTGGTGCCCCGCAGAGCAATCGGCGGGGCACCAACGTTTTACGGCGTGATGACAGCGTTATCGCCAATGGGGCAAGAGTCTAGAAAGGGACTGGAAGGGACTCATAGGGACTGGAAGGGACTCTGGGAGGGGCACCCTGAAGGGGACCCCGCAACAACGACACGGAAGGGTACCCCTCATGGGCAGATCGGGCTTCGGCACAATACAGACCACGCGAAGCGGCCGCAGAACACCTACTCGGCCCCAACCCGTACCTGCTCGCCGTCGAACTCGGCGTCACCCAATCCCTCATCCACGCATGGCAACGCACCCACATGGACAGACCGCTTGCCGCCTAGGAAAGTAACAGGCTGTGTGAAACACATGCCATACTAAACAGCGAAAGGACACACACCCGGCGACGCCGCCGTAAGAACCAGGGATGACATGCTGAACTACAGCCCAGACATCATCAAGGCCTACCAGTTCGACAAAACGGGCCGCACAATCACCGTCACCATCGTCGTGAAAACAACACCCCTACCATCCAATAGGCACGAAGAAACCGTCTGCGTCGCAGGAATCGCCCACAACCCCTACCGGTGGGTTCGCCTCTACCCAGTCAGATTCCGAGACCTCGAACGACACGACCAATTCAAGAAGTACGAAACCATTCGTGTCCCCGTACGAGCACCATCAAACGATGCACGGAATGAAAGCCTTCGACTCGACGGCAACCTAGAAATCATCGGCAGCCTCCACAAAGACTGGAACACGCGGGCAACACTCCTAGCCAACTTCCCACCAGTGACACTATGCGCACTTCAACACAACATCACCCATGACGCGAACGGTCACTCACTCGCCGTCGTCCGCCCGCGAAACATTCCCACTCTCACAATCGAGCCACACCCAGGATGGACCCCGCGGGAAAGAGAGATCATCGAAAAGTGGGCACAACCAACCCTCGACGTCGCCACGTTCACATCGTCGCGAACTCCACTTGAACCACCCCGATACCGTATCCACATCAACTTCACGTGCAAGAATGAGGACACGTGCAACGGACACTCGATCTCCTTGACAGACTGGGAAGGAACAGCGTTACAGCGCCGCATCCCAGCTGACGCGACCATCGACTACGTGCACGCACAGGTCATACGAAAATTCATCACCGAGAAATTCAAACCAGGCAGAACTACTCAAATCATCGTCGGAAACCAAGCGCGGGGCACCAAACGGAAGTCTTTCCTCGCACTCGGCATTTTCGGCCCGTATAACGAGCCTCAACCAACACTGTTCTGATGCTCAGCGAGGACCGCTGTCACTTCATCAATCACAAGTCGCCGGTGGCATTGCTCATGGTAATGCTCAAAACAGAGAACGAGAACCGTCTGATTGGTCGCTAAATCCGCAATATAATGAACCGCGGCTGTCCCTTCAGGCGTGTGCAGGACCTCGTCAGTGAAACGCTGATATGCGCGCGCAGCTGCAGCTGTTCCAGGGGTGGCGAACGCTGCGCGATTGTCCTTCGGATTACCTAACTCTCGCATATGCACGTAAGACAAACCGGCAGCTTCCAACGCTTCCCGGAGCCTCGTCTTCGAGAAGCCTTTTTTCCTACTAATGGGAGTCATACGAACATCAACGACGACGTCCGCATGTACTCGCTCCGCCTCACAGATAAGGTCTTCGATGGACTTCCCCTCGTATCCCCATCCGCGTATCGAGCCCTGTGCGTGTGTCATAAACCTAGTCTAAACACTCAACCCTGGTGATCCCTGGACGTCTAGCCGTCCCCTTAGAAATACTCCCGTGTTACATAACCCCAACCACTCCTCATGCGAGGCACAGGTGCACCTTCCAGAGGTACCCACCCGTCTGGCAATCCGCAATAATCTAGGCCGCTAGTCCGGTCCCTTATCTTTTGCGGCGTGAAGCCGCCGGTGGTGATGGCACCCGAAACAGGGACATCATGAACCACTCGCTCAAGCACGAACACTCCATCAGGTGCTGGTGGCAGGCGAAACGGGCGCATTAGCAGCGCAACTGCGCACGAGCCGAACGGCTCCGCATCAATCGCGGTGACGGAGCCAGTAGAAATGTGCATACTCTGTGATTAATGCGGTCACTAGCGGTCCAAGCCAGTTACGCGGTGTGAGCCAGGATTCGGCAGAAAAGACGGCTCCTTCTATATACGTCAGGCCGGCCAGGATTCGTGCCAATAGAAGAACGCACAGGAAGCCGATGACTTCCTTCCACGGGGAAATACGTCGCTCATTGGTGTTGATACTGTTCATGCGGCCCTCCATTGGTTACCGGACTATTCTGTCTCTTCATGGTACGCCTCGGGGTGCGGCTATGACTCCGGGAGTCTTGACATAGGTCCCATGAGCTTACTCTGTGCTTGCCTTTCGACGGGCAGTGGCGACAAGCAGCGTTCCGCACAGAACCGTTGCCGTCGCAACCAGAAGTGGAATCGGGTTAAATCCGGTACGTGCCAGCGTGGTCGTGCGAGCGGCCTTCGCCGTGGTGGTCTGTGTGGCAGCAGTGGTCGCGGAAGAACTGGGCGCCGCCGCAGATGTCACGGGATCTGAAGATGGTTGCTGCGAGCTTGGCGCAGATGTTGGTTCAGGATTTGAAGCGACCACGGTCCGCACGGTGCCGGAACCGGTTGGGTCGAATACAAGCGTTGTCTCGTAGGGCACACCGTTGATGGTGGCGGTATTAGTTTGGGTCGGACCGCCCGTTGTTTGGACGTAGACACGGCACACATGGTCAGGGCTCTCAGCAGCGAAAGAGACACTGTTCTCGGACTGGTCAGTTGGGGCGGGGTAGTAGTCAGCCACTCCCCAGGCGTCAGCTGATGTGCATCGGATCGCGCCGAGGAATAGCACGCCTGAATCGCTGACGACATATTCGGTGCTGCCGGTCATGTCAATGTTCCAATTCGCGCGGAAGAGGTTATAGTCGTCGCCGGTGATCCGCTCGAGCCATCCCACTTTTTCTGTACGGCGCGGCGCGGGCTCATACGCAACCGGTGAACTGAGCTCAACGCTGTACGGCACGCCGGTCGCGGTGCCGGTAAACTGTGACTCTCCAACGGCGCTCCGGAGTATGAGTGCTCGCGCTTGAACAGTGGCGGTAATCGACTCGTAGGCTTGAACGCCCTCTACAAGATGGCAATACAACATGGCGTCCGCCGTGTAGCAGCTCGCAACGACTTCGCCGTCGTCTGTGGCTAAATCAAAGAAGGGTGCGGCCTGCCAAAGAAAGCCGTTGGGTAGGCTCAGTTGGAAGCTGTCGCGCGGCTGGGGATTCGAGATCTGCCAGTCGACCTCGGTTGTCACGTATGAGCCAACGGAGGGCCCGGCAGGGTCTTCGGGCGTCATCCGTACATCCGTGATCGGTATAGTAGCCGCCCGTGCACCGGTGGATATACCGACGGCGCCGAGACATGCGAGTACAAGTGTTAGCAAGATTGCGGGCACGATCCGATGACGAGGTTTCGTAGCACTCTGCATTGAGGGACCCTTCTCATTCGTGTGTCGAAGAAGTTCTCTGCTCCTACACGCGGGAAGTATCGTCAGCCGATAATACACCGGTGCGGTGGCGGTTTCCTCGCATGTCTGCGGGAATACTTGATAGCGTACATGGCTTTAGGATCGGCGCGAAATAGTTTGTGTGCACCATCTCAAACTGTGGGCGGGCACATTGGCGTGAAGAAAGAAAGGGCGGTGAGGATACGGGGCATGGTGTGCCATGCCTAGTAAGCGCTGTCTGGCGAAACAGGCGCTGTCTGGCGAAGCGGGCGGTGCCTGGCGAAGCGGGCGGTGCCCGGTAATGTGGGCGGCACGGCGAGTGAGGGGAAAGCTGGGGTAGCATGACAAATGTCCGTTGAATCACCAGGAAAGGTGTAGGAAGTAAATGGATGCGTGAGGCCTAGATGGTGACATGGGCTAGCACACACCCCACACGTCGCGGGCGTAGCGAGCTCGCGTGTGAATAGCCAGAGATTCTAGGCGTACTCATTCAGTACGGAAGCCTGGGTCAATTTCGTGAGGTAAAAGCAATGGACGACAACACACAAGAAAAGCCGGAAAACACGGCAACTCCTAGCGCCAATAATGCAACAGATGCACAGCAACCCGATTCTGCCCGACCGGGCGCCACGCAGCCAATTGTCACCGAGCAGGTAGCGGCGACGAATCAAACGGTTACGGATCGCTTGCCTGTGGCGAATGACTCTGCGGCACAGGATCGGGTAGCCAACGTAACTCAGGCACCGACCGCGCAAATGCCGGTCGGCACGAGCCCTCTGCCCCAGGCGGAGCAGCCCGCAGGCACGGTTCAGCCGCCTTCGTATGCGGCGGGTGCAACCGGCCAAGTGCCATGGCCACAAACACCGGTCGCCGGTCAGGTACCGCCTAGTGGCCCGGCTCCTTCCGGTGGGCTGCCTCTTTCCGGTGGCCCGGCTCCAGCTACGGCACAGGAACCGTACGGCGTCGCCACGCAGAATGATGGTGCGAGCAGCGGAGGGTTCATTGCTGCTGCCGCAGCGCAGTGGACCATCTTCCAGCGTATTTTCTCGGGGCAACTGTTGGAAGCTTTCAAAACTGTCGAATCTGTCCGCCACACGTGGCTCGTTACGATAATTGGCACGCTGGTCGCGTCGGGACTGGGCGCGGGGGTTCTGGCCGGTCAGAGTCTCAAGTTCCTCAATTCGATCTTTAGCTTCATCTCGCGGCTCGATGCCGGAGGCTTCATTCAGACCTTCTTCCTCGTGGCCATCGTCTTCGCCATCGCGATGTTCATCCGTATCCTCGCCATCAAGTTCGCATTGAATCTGCGCCACGTTCCGGTGTCGTATGCGGCGGCGGGCAGGATATACGGGGTTGCGGTCAATCCGTTGTTCTTACTAACGGTGTTGGTCCTGATACTGGTCATCATCCCGACGCCCGTAACAATTGGCCTGGGTGGGCTCCTCACAGCACTCTTCTTCCCCATGTTCCTGTTCATGGCAGAGATCATGATTTATATCGGAATGAACCGAGTTGCTCCCGTGAATCGTTCGTTGCTCGTGCCGCACACGCTGATGACCGGTGTCTCTGCCGTTGTCACGATGCTGGTGTGCTGGGCGGTGTTCGAGATCCTGTAGGAGGTGACGGCATCGTGAAGCAGAATAAACAGACGCCCCGGGGTGTAAGAGTGGCTCTGATCGCCGCTCTCGCATTCCTTCTCTGCGCCTGTGGCGCGAAGATCGATACCGCGTTGAACCTGGCGGACGACGGATCGGGGGAACGGGTGATCACGCTCGTCATGGAGCGTGATTCGGACGCCGAATCTGAGATCAATGGGGGATTCGAGGCAGTCGAAGCCGCGATTAACAACCACTTGCCGGGCGAACTATCGTTTTCTGGTCTGGAGGTAACCGACGATAAAGCGACGGGCAGTTTCACTCTATCCTTTTCCGATCTTGATGAATATCGCGATAAGGTCGCGTCTCTTCTCGCCTATTCGGGGTCCAGCATTGAGCCGGATATTTCCGTCACCATGGGGGATTCTCCGTTGCAGCAGGGATTCGCCTACTCGGAGAATTTCACTTCGCGGGATTTGCTGGGATGGTTGCCTGATGCGCTTGTGACCGACGGCGTCATCTCAGACGACAACCGTTCGAATGTATTCGACTCATTGGGGAACGCCACCATCACGGTTGGTTCAGAGACGTATTCGGGCGACTACGGAGATCTTGATGTCCGTGAGGCGGTCGATAACCGTTTTTCGTCCGTCACGGTTGTGGTAACGCCGGGTGATGCCACGTCACTCGATGTGTCCGTGGTCCTAGGCCGTTGGCAAAGACCAACTGGTCCGATCGTCTCCAAAGAGGATGAGTACTTGGAATCGATCGATGTCGCAGATAAGCGTATTGACGAGGACCTCCCGGGCGAGAACGACTATGAACGATCCGTGGGATTCACGGTGAAGAACACGGAGGAACTTGCCGAGGCCCTGGACGCAGTCTTCCTGACGAGCGGCAGCGAGTTTCAAGTGACCGAAGAACCCAGCACCGACGGTGTGGTGGGCATCGTCTCTATCTATACCGGGCAGATCGATACGGCCAATGTGTGTAGTTCCTGCGACGAGCGTATCGATGTAGTCACCGGCGCGGATTCTGATGATGATGTATACGCGTCGGATGGGCGGGTCAGTGCAATAAGTCTGTCTGACTTCAGCGTGGAATCGGTACGGCCGGTGACCATAACGGAGATCAAGGCGGTGTTGAACGTGTCGGGAGGCCGGGACGCGACACTACGGGTCGACTACACGATTCCAGAGGACGATGCTGAAGCTTTCGGAGATATCATCGCCGAGTTGTTGGATCCCTCTGTTGCCGATGGAACATTAACAACCAAGGATGCGGACGGTTTGCGCACCTACACGGTGGAATTAAGCGAACCTGAAAAGTCCTTCCAGTATCCGGCGGCAACCTTTGGGCTCGTTGAGATGCAGAGCGGTGGGGACGGCGACTACCGCATCAGGCTCTCTCTTAGCCCGCAGGAGGCACTCGGCGGTGTCACCGCCGAGAAAACCAGTGCGGAAATCCAACTGCCGAGATTCAACTCGTTTACCGAGGACGCCGCATTAAGCAATCCAGACTGGACGGTTGAGGGTGGCACGGCCACACTCGAAACGAGTGACTCGGCGGTGAGTTTCACCGCCGCAGCCAAAGGTATGACGACGACGGCGCTCGTCGTCAGGATCGTGTTAAGCGTGCTTCTCGTCATTGCTATTGTTCTGGCAATTCTTTTCCGCAAGAAGATTGCGGCGTCCGTGCGGAAGGCGCGGACATCGTCGCAAATGAAGGCGGTGCAGGAGAAGGCGGCGCAGGCCAAAGCCGCATCCAGTAGCGCGCTGCAGAGCGCGGGAGCGCAATGGAACGCCGCCTTGGCGCAGCAGGATCAACAGGCGAGTACACCGGGTGGGCCCAATGGTGCAGCGGGGCCGGGCTCTTCGAGTCCTCAGCCGCTAGCGGGCAGTCCAGGTGGGCAGCAGCAATGGAGAGGTGGTCCAGCCGGGAATCCGGGTGGACCGAGCGCTTCGACGCTGCCGGTGGCGCCTCCGATTGGCGGTGGTGCTGCGTCTGCTGCACCGAGGCCCGAAGACTGGAGTGCAAACTTCAGTGAGCATTCGCTTATGTAGACGATACATGGAGCGCTTGCGGGCCTGGAGTTGCCCGGGGATAGTGCTCTGATTGTTGCCATCGGCCGTCTGTGGTTGCGCGTTGCAGTCACAGACGGCCGAGGCGTTTTGGAGTGCGGGGAGTGGGGCGTTTCGGACCGTGGACAGTGCGGTGTAGAAGGAGGGCAGTGTGGCGCAGTGGGAGGAGAAGGTGGTGCAGAACACGGAGCTCCGATGAACACCATAAGCAGAACCCCTAGCTTCCGGTGCCGGTGCGGAGAATGGATCAGAATCTAAGCGCCTAGCGGCCAGAAAGGAGATGCGCATGGCTTCTACGAGGCGAGATGGCCGCGCCAAGGTGCTTGCCGCCACCGATCCGAATATTCGGCACGCGGCGGAGATCGTGCTCGCGGGCGGTGTGATTGTGGCGCCGTCGGATACGAATATGGCATTGACTCGGGACGCCTGGAATGAGGCCGCCGTTCGCAGGGCCTTCGCGATCAAACGTCGTCCGGCGACGTCGCCGCTGACGCTATTCATGCGAGCTCCGGGCGACTGGCCGACGTACACGGAAGTTCCCGACGTTGATCGGCCGATTGTGCAGGCGTTGGCAGGCTCCTTGTGGCCCGGTCCTCTGAATATTGTGCTGCCGCGCGATCCACAACGAGTCCCTGATTTCATTGTGTGTGGAGGGAGCACGGTCGCCCTCGGCGTGCTGTCCAATCCAACCGTGCAGCGTCTGCTTGATTTCATCGGTAGACCGGTGGCGATGACATCGGCGAACCTATCTGGTCAGGCCAGCGGCGTTCTGGTAGATGTGGCGATGGCGCACGATCAGATCGGTGATGCAGTTGATCTGATTCTGGAAGGCGGAAAGCAGGGCACGACGACGTCGTCGACCATCGTGAAAGTGGATAACGGAAGGCTAACGATTCTGCGGCAAGGAGATATACAGCCGCAGACTATTCGTGAGACGTTGGCGGGATTACCGGTAGAACTGGCGTTCTAGGCAGAGCTGACCCGCTATGGCAGCGGCGACTGAAGATACTCTCGCCTTTGGTGCTGGAATGTTCGCTCGGCCGTCGTTTAAGCGAACGAGAAGGCCACTCCCTCCTGTGGTGCTGAATGGTCCGCACAATCCACGTCAGTGCAGGGCGTAGATCAGTGTATATGGCTCTCCCGTAGAGGCCTGGGATGGGCCGTTGAGTTCAATGACTAGAAGGTACATTTCTCCCGTGTCGTAAAGGCGGCCGTAAACGTGGGGATCACTGGAAAGATATGCTGTACTGATCGGCAACGTGAAGGTGTACTCGGAAGACTCGTACGTCCCGTCCGCCTGCATTTCCCAGCGGTTCCCTCGTATATCGAGCCTTGATGAGGGGCCCCATCGCGCCTTTACATAGAAGTCCGGCTCGCGGGCGACGACATCATCCGTATTGGCCGAGTAAGCGTCTTGCCACCGCAGCGTTTTGCCGGTCGCTGGGTCAAGCACGACGACCTGCGAGTAATAGGCGCGGCCGTCGTCGGTAGCCTGGACGTAATACGTCAGTTCAAGTGTCGGGTTATCGCCGCTGGTGGTCGCCGCGCTTGCAATGGGGACTGGTGATTGCTTTGGGCCGCGAGAGTAGGACCAGATCGTTTCTCCGGTGGCGGGGTCAAGTAACTGCGCCTCGGCTCTTGTGATCAACACAGGCCCGGCATCGGTATTAAAAAAACCATAGTAAGGTTGATCGAGTCCTTCGCGGACCCAGAGGACCTCGGTGTCTTCGCCGAGCTCTCGCTGCTGCGGCGCCTGACCGGGTGTGGCGCCGGTGGTTGTCAAATGCCCCGGTAGATATGTTGGTGGAGAGGTGAGGAAAAGCGGAGCTGCTAGGGCAGCGGGGATCAGAAGGGCGAGCCCGGCGGAAAGTGAGCGAATACCTCTTTTTCCTGCCGTGCCTTTTATGCTCAGTGCCGCACCGGCGGCGACGGCGGCGGCTACCAGCGCTGCGGCCATCCAGAGCATAGAGGTGGGTCCGATGGTGTCAGTGATGAGGGTACGCCTCCACCACCATAGGCATATGGCCGCTGCC
This sequence comes from Actinobaculum sp. 352, assembly GCF_003957265.1. Taxonomy (NCBI): domain Bacteria; kingdom Bacillati; phylum Actinomycetota; class Actinomycetes; order Actinomycetales; family Actinomycetaceae; genus Actinobaculum; species Actinobaculum sp. 352. Next base: position 29,762 of record NZ_RQSN01000005.1, read on the forward strand.
ATAAGCGGACCCGCGACGGTGATGGCGATGCTGAGGTTGCGTTTCCGCGTGTACTTGCAGAGTCTCCATCCAACAATTAGCCATGCCAATGCGAGAAGCACGATGGTGGCGATTGGGGAATGACGGACGGCGACGGCGGAGGGCCCGACGTATTTCTCGGTGCGTGCGGCAACTGCCAAGACGATAGCGAGCAGCGTGCTCGTGAGTGCAAGCGTGCTGCAGAATGTGCGACGGTCGAAGAGTCTCATTGTTCTGCCTCCTGCTGTCCGGTACGAGCATCAATGATCGTGCGCTCGCCAGGCGCATTCCCAATGGTGAGCGTTCCATCGGCGCCGATCCAGGTGACATTATGCCAGGGGCCGCGAGCATCTGATCCGTCCCGGTGAACCGTCCGTACCGACGCGCTACCGTGCGCGCGGTGGAGGTCGAGCTTATCGTTAACGAAGTTGTAGTCGTCAGAATAGAAATCGGACAGGATGAGGTCGTCACCGGCTGTACTGGCGAGCCATTCGTCGGTTTCCCAGCTTGTGGCCTCGCTGCCATCGAAGGGGAGGATGGTGATGGTTCCCCCGGGCAGAGGAGTTGTGCCGTCAGTGGTTTGAACGACCACCGCATCGCTGAGTAGGACCATGGAAACCACGGCCCCGCTGACCTTTGTTTCTAGCACCGTTTCACCGGTTGCAGCCTCCAGAACAACAACCGGAGTACTCATCGTGCCGTCCAGCTTGCGTGTGCAAGCGGTGTGCAGGACCAGGTAATCGCCCGTGGCCTGGACCGATCCATTGATCTGCGAATACGAGACAGACTTACGGTAGTCGGGGGTGAATACGGGGACGTTAATCGTGCGGCTCCAGAGGAACTCACCGTTGGAGTCAAACTGCACAATACGATCAGGCATGTCGTCGGCGGATCCTTCTTCAAGAATGACCAGAAGACCCGCCACAGTGAGAATAGCCGAATCATAGGTGCCCCAGGCTCCCGCGAAGGCATTGTAGATTCCGCGGGGTGTTGATACCTCCCACCCGCCGTCTTGGTCAATGTATGCGCTGACTTCGGGAAGAGGTTTAGTGGAGACATCGCCGAGTAATTCCGATATACGGTCCTTGCTGACGGCGTCGGCGAGGGCGTGAACGCCAAGCACCAGAATGATGGAAAAGGCGAAGGCAAGTCTCGGAAGAATGTGCTTGGGCGGGATGTGTTTGCCCCGAGGGCGTTCTTTCAAGCTGGGCGGCGGAGAAGAATCCTGATTGGGTGATAAGGACGTGTGCTGGCTGGCCGTCTGGGTGGCCGTGGAAGAGGTGTCGTCGACCGCTTCCGATGAGGGGGAATCCTGCATGGGTTCCGGGGACGTGTCGCGGGCTGCTGCCGAGGGTGAGTTAGGCTCGTCGGTGTGCGGTTCCATGGCGCAGATCATACCAAAAGCTGTTAATGCACGCGAGAGTTCTCGGGATACGACCTGAGTCGTGCCGGGATCGCTAATGGCACGACGGCAAGCGCCGTCCCGCTACCCGACAACACTCGGCAGCAATGCGTGCGAGCCGGTATGCGGAGTACTGTGACCGGTAGGTGGCATGCTGTGACCGGTGTGCGGCATGCTACGAAGCGTCGGATCGCGTCAGTGCAGGGCGTAGATCAACTTATGCCCCCATTTCAGGGGACCTCGAGGTGCTCCGTTGAGTTCAACGACCATAAGGTACATGTCGCCGGTGTCATAAGCATGGCAATGAGGGTGGGGAGTTCCGGAGAGATAGGCTTTGTCGATCGGCACGGTTAAGGTAAAAGAAACATCATGTATCCGCCCCACCTCTGTCTGGAGTTCCGGAGACGGCTCCCACTGTACGTCGATCTGCCAACAGAAAGAACTAGACGGCATCTGAGCTGGGCTACCCAGATTGGCCGAGTACTCGTCCTGCCAGCCCAGTGTCTGACCGCTTGTTGGGTCAAGGCGAACGACCTGCGAGTAATAGGCGCTGCTGTCAGTCGGATGAACGTCGAACTCCAGTTCCAGTGCTGGGTTTTCGCCGGTTGTGATCGCTGCTCCTTGTATAGGAATAGGTGAGTTTTTAGCGCCGCGGCTGTAGGACCAGGCCGTTTCTCCAGTGGCGGGGTCAAGCAATTGCGCTTGAGTCCTGGTCACAATGACCGGACCTAATTCGGTGGGGAAGATCGTCGCAAGTCCATCGTCGAGTATTTCGCGCACCCAGAGGACCTCGGTGTCCTCGCTGAGTTCTCGCTGCTGCGGTGCCTGACCGGGTGTGACACCTGTGGTTGTCAAATGCCCCGGTAGATATGTTGGTGGAAGTGTGAGAGGTGGCGTCGCGAGGGCAGCGGGGATCGTAAGAGCAAGAACGACGGAAGGCCAGCGATACCTACAGCCGCCTCTGAATTCTTTGGCGCGTGTCCGGGCAGGCGCGGCCCCGGCGGCGACGGCGGCAGCCACTAGCGCTGCTGCCATCCACAGTACGGAGGTGGGTCCGATGGTGTCATTGATTAAGACATGCCGCCACCACAACAGGCATGCCACGGCCGCCAGCAGCGGACCGGCAACGGTTATGGCGATGGCGAACTTGCTCTTGGGCATGTACCGGCGCAGCAACGATCCAACAGTCAACCACGCTAACGCGAGGAGCACGATGGTGGAGATCGGGGAATTAAGGACGGCGAGGGCGGAAGGCCCGGCGAGTCTCTCAGTGCCGGCGCCAACTGCCAACGCGACTGCCGTCACTGCACTCGCGAGTGCGAGAGTAAAACGAAATGTGCGCGGGTCAATTACTCTCATTGTTCTACCTCCCGCTGCGCGGTGCGAGCATCAATGATTGCCCTTTCTCCGTCGGCACTGAAAGTGGTGAGTTCTCCATCGGCGTCGATCGAGACGACGTCGCGCCAGGGGCCGCGAGCATCTGACCCGTCCGAGTGTACGGTGCGTACCAAGACGGTCTCACGGTACAGCCAAAAGTCGAGAAGGCCGGTACGGGAGTCATACATGTACTCCGTAGGGTAGATGCTAGAGAGGACGAGGTCGTTACCGGCCTTGCTGACAAGCCATTCATCGCTTTCCCAGCTGATGGTTTCTCCGCCGTCAAAGGGTAGAACAGTGACCGTTCCGCTGGCCTTCGCCGAGGTGCCATCGGTTGTTTGGACGACCACCGCATCGCTAAGTACGACCATCGAGAAGACGGCCCCGTTGACCTTCGTTTCTAGCACCGACTCCCCGGTTTCCACATCAAGGACGACGACGGGAGTGCTTTTTGTGCCATCCAGCCAATCGGTGCAATCGGTGTGTATAGCAAGGTAACTGCTCTCCGCTTGCAGTGAGCCATTTACAGCGGAATACGAGACAGCAGACATATACGCGCGGTTATGGAGACCATACACGGGGACGTTAATGGTCCGGCTCCACATAAGTTCCCCGTCGGAGTTGAACTGCACAATACGATCAGGCGTGCTGTAGTCAGTGTCGTAAAGCCTTTCCTCAAGGATGGATGCGGGACCAGCCGTAGTCAGAATGGTGTGGCCGTTCGGGCCGTTGGCCGTGACTCCACGGGGTGTGGAGACGCGCCATTCTTCCCGACCCTCGTCGAGGTATGCGCTGACTTCGGGAAGGGGTTCAGTCGAGACCTCACCGAGCAGTTGCGATACACGGTCATCACTAAGCGCTGCGGCCATGACAATAACACCGCGTGCCAGGATGGCGCAGAAGACGAAGGCGATTACTACAAGGAGTGGTCTGGAAGGGATGCGCTTGTATCGGGAGGTACTTGCGGTTTGGGTGGGTGGCGACGCAGAGTCTTGGGTGGAGGGCGCGGAAGTGTCTCGACTGGACGACGGGGAAGTGTCTTGCTTGTGCGAGGATGCAGGGTGCGTGCTCGCGGAAAGAGGATCTGCGGGTGACGAAGCAGAATCTTGTGTGGAGGCAGGGGATTTGTGGTGGGCTGCTGCCGGGGGTGAGCCAGACTCGTCGCTGGGAAGTTTCATGGCTCACACTTTATCAAGAGTCGATAATGTGCGTGGGAGTTCTCGGGGTATGAGCTGAGTCGTGCCGGTATGGCTAACGAGCACGATGGCAAGCGCCGTCCCGCTAGCCGACAACGCTCGGCAGCGATGCGCGCGAGCCGGTATACGGAGTGCTGTGACCGGTATGCCGAGTGTGACGAAGCGTCGGATCGCGTCAGTGCAAGCCGTAGATCAGTGTGTGCCCGTCACAGTGGTTGGCCGTCTCTGCGGAATTCGTCGTGCTGAGCGTGACATCTAGGACGTACATGCTGCCCGCGTCGTACACACCGCCGTGGATAGCGGGTTGTGCCGGCAGGCACGCGTCGTCGATTGGCACGGTAAAGCTGTTGCCTGTGGAGTCGAAGGTTACCTCGATGGTGGGGGACTGCTCGGCCTGCCGTACGGATGTGTCGGCGAGGTAGTTGTACACGGGGTCGCTGGGCAGTCTCTCATCCTGCCAGCCAAGCGTGTTGCCCGTCGCGGCATCTAGGAGAACGGTCTGCGTGTACACGTCGAAGCGCTCGTGATAACTGGTGCGAACGACGAAATTCAGCGCAACCGTACTGCCTTGATTCGTAACGCTTGCTCCCCACATCTGTATCGGGGAGTCCGCTGAGCCCCGAGAGTAAGACCAGACGGTTTCTCCGCTTGCAGGATCAAGTAGCTGCGCCGTATTTGATGTCACCACAACCGGACCGGAGTCCGTGGCAAGAACCCGAGAGACACGCTCGGGCATGGTACGAACCCAGACAACTTCGGTCTGTTCGCTCAGATCCCTTTTGTCAGGCCCAGCACCGACGCCCCCGGATGTTGTGAGGTGTCCGGGCAGGTGCGTCGGCGGCAGGGCCAGGAAGGCGGCAGCGAGGGCGATCGGTACCACGATGCCGAGTCCAACAGCGAACCAGCGGCTACTTTCGGTTTCCGTAGTGGTCAATGCACTCAATGCGGTGCCCGCCGCCACCGCGGCTGCCAGCAGTGCCATGGAGGTCCAAAGTATGGCGGTAGGCCCGACTGTTGTGCGGATAAGAATGCTGGCCCACCACCACAGGCAGGCCAGCGAGGCAACCGCCGGGCCTGCAACAGTCACGGCAAGGGCCAGCCGGGGCCATGGCAGGCGGCGGTACAGCCGATATCCGATTGCCAGCCAGGCGATGGTGAACAGAAGGATCTTGGTGATCGTGGCGTGTGTTGCGGTGCTGGCGGATGGCCCGGCGAACCGTTCCATACGTGCGGCGATTGCAAACACGACGGCAAGCAACGCGCACACCGAGGCAAGAGTAGTCCGTACCGTGCGGCGTTCAGGGCATTTCACGCTTGTGCCTTCTGCCGTGTGGTGGGCTGATTGATGTGTTTGAATCCTACCCGCTCCCACTTCTCCACACATGGCGGCATGACTCAGTATCAGTGCAAGCCGAAGATAAGGGTGTGCTCGTTGGACGGGGCGGCGAACTGTGATGCGCCGCCCTCTAGTTTGACGAGAAGGAGGTGCATGCCCTCGACGTCGTACACCGTGCCACTGATCATTGGGTCCCCGGAGAGATACGTTTCCTCCAGCGGTACGATGAAACTATTGTCATCTCCATCGGAGCGGGCGTAGCCATCGCCATCAGAATCGAACCGTACCTCAATGGCTGAGGAATACGGCATCTGTTGGGTAGTTGTCTCAACCACGTAGCGGCCGTAGAGAGGGGACGGGGCTGGAAACTCGTCCTGCCACTCAAGCGTTTCACCCGTCGCCGCGTCTAGCAGCACCGTCTGATAGTAAGAGGGATACCGATCGGAGGAAGGGCTGACCTCGAATCGCAGGGCGACGGCGGAGTTCTGTTCCGCAGCTTTTGAAGTAGTGACGGTCGCCGCTACTTGAATGCTCAATCCGCGCGTGTACGTCCACACCGCTTCACCACTGGTGGGATCGAGAAGCTGGGCAGTCTGTGCAGTTACCACCACGGGGCCGGCATGTGTAGCAAGCACGGTTACGTAAGGCTCCGGTATCTCGTGTACCCAGATTGCCTCCGTGTTTTCGCTGAGTTCTTTTGGTGCCGGGGGATTGCCTGCCGTTACGCCGCTTGTCGTCAGCTTTCCGGGAAGGTAGGTAGGCGGCAGAGTGAGCAGTGCGGCAGTTACCACTACCGAGACGGCGACGCCGACCACGGCGGAGAGTCGACGTTTGCCGTTGTCCTTCGTCGGTGCCGGTGCAGTCAGAGCAGCAGCCGTTGCCACTGTGAGTGCCAACAGTGCCACGGTGGTCCACAGAATAGCTTTGGGGCCAATGGTCTCGCGGATGAGAGTTGCGGTCCACAACCACCCGCACGCGAAAGTAGCCACACCTAAGCCGGGAACTGCAACGATACCTACACGTGGAAAATCACTGATAATGCAGAACCAAGCTATCGGGAACCACAGGATGACAAGAAGGACGATCCAAGACATCGGCCCGTGCCGCATGGCCACAACAGACGGGCCGACCAAGTTTTCCTGTCGGGCGGCGAATGCGAGCGCGATAGCGATCAGTGCGCACGTCACTGTCACTGCCCGGTGTAGCGTAGGGCGGTCGAGGTCCTTCACTGTGCTTCCTCCTGCTGCGCTGCTACCTGCCCGGTGCGGGCGTCAACAATGGTTTGCTGGTCTTTGACGTATCCAATTGTCAGCAGGCCATCCGAGCCGACCTTGGCCACATCTTGCCAAGGTCCGAGGGCGTCTGAACCATCGGGGTAGACGGTGTGGGCGGAGGCCGTTCCGTTGGGCCATAACGATGTCTCGGTGGTAATAGAGTCACTCTCCACGAGGCCGAAGACGTCCGTGAGAATCAGGGTTTCGCCGGTGCTGCCGGCCAGCCATTCGTCGCTGTGCCAACTGGAGATATTGCCGCCTCTGAAAGGAAGGACGGTGATCGTTCCGCCTGCGCGTGCCGTGGTTCCGTCGATAGTCTGAACGGCGACGGCGTCGTCGAGCAGGACCATTGCTACTGCGGCGCCGTCAACCTCGGTTTCTAACACGGTTCGTCCGCTCCTCGCCTCCAGAACGACGACGGGTGTGCTTGCCGTGCCGTCGTCATGGCGGATATAGCGGGATCGCAACACGAGATGTTCGCCGTCGGACTGAAGAGGACCGGTGACTCGGGTGCGATTGGCGCGGTATACGGCGTTGTGACTCGTCGAGTAATAGTCCGCAACAGTATTGCCCAGCGTCCGGTTCCACACGACATCGCCGTCGGTATCAAACTGCACGATGCGCTCGGTCGAATCCCATTGCTTTTCCTCAGAGTCCCAAAAGTACTCCGCTAAGACGAATGCGGGACCCACGGATGTAACGACGTTATACGTATACGAGTCGGAGAGCTCGTCAGGTGCTAGTACTTCCCAATCATCCGGGGCAACTACATCCCACTGGTCATCAACAAGGCGTGCGCTCACGCCGGGGAGTTGATCGGTGGATACCTCTCCAAGAAGCTCCGGTTCGCTGGTGCGTAGGTGGATGAGGGCCACGGCACCGACGGCGATGATCAGGGCGCAGGCAATAGCTGCCGCAAGGAGACGGCGCCCATGGAGAAGAGTGCTGCGTTTGGAAGGCGCCTTGCTCTCTGTGTGCGGGCCATGTTTCGAAGCGTGACCGTGCTCGGGTTGATCGCCTGTCTCGTGCTGCGAGTCAGGCTCGTGGGGTGAGTCGGGTTCGTGCTGTGAGTCGGGTTCGTGACCTGAGCCGGCCACCTGCGCGGCAGCCGCGTCGTCGTCGGGTTGGGCAGGTGCGCCATCCTCGAGAGGGTGAGATTCCATGCGTGAACTCTAGCACAGTGCGTCGTCGTATGGTGGGGTTAATAGAGCCCGCATACGAGTTTGGTGTCCGCAGACGAAGCAGGCAGGACCTCCAGAAGGTACATGCTACCGGCGTCGTACAGTCTCTTCTCGATCAAATAGGTGTCTTGGGGCAGAATCCTCGCGTCTAACACAATGGTGAAGCTATTGCCATCGGCATCAAAGATCACATCAAAGGCTGATGCATCATCCATTTTGTTTCCGTGCGGATACATGGGATTCACCCAAGTGAGCCCAGCATCTGGCTCACGTCCACCGGAACCATTGCTAAGCAGTTCCGCGTGTTCCCAGCCAAGCGTTTCACCTGTCTCTGCGTCCAGGAGAACGGTCTCTGGATAACGGTAGGCGCTGCTGGAAACCTCGTACTCTAAAGCGACTGTCGAACCTGAGTCTCGAACTTCGGCACTGGTAATGAGCTGTTGGGATGAGTCAGAGCGACGTGTGTATGTCCAGACCGTTTGACCTGTGGCGGGATCGAGCAGTTGGGCTGTCGTCCGTGTGACGATAGTCGGACCGGAGTCTGAATTGAGCATCCAGGAGCGGCGCTCAAATGCGCGACACCAAAGAAGTTCCGTATCCTCACTGAGCTCTCTTTGCGGCAGTGGCTGCTCTGCCACCACACCCGTTGTGCTTAGATCTCCAGGGAGGTGAGTGGGTGGGAGAGAGATGAGCAATGCGGTTACTCCGATACAACTGACGGTTCCGATTAGCGACGCCCTGCCTTTACTGCTGGTGTAGTCAGTATCGGGGGAGTTGTCAATGCCGCTCCGACGCCGATTGCAGCGGCGAGCAGCGCAACGGCACTCCACAGCAGGGAAGTTGGAGCAATGGTCATGTGATTGAGCGTGGTGCCCCACCACCATAGACAGGCCAGCGCTGCCAACACGGGGCCGACAATGGTGATGGCGACGCCGATTCTATGCCAGGAGAACTTGCGGCAAAGAGCTGATCCTGCAATGAGCCATGCAATGGATAGTAAAAGGAACCGCGTTATAAGGTCAGACGCCGCAGCCGCGCTGGAAGGGCCAACGATTGGTTCTGTGCGCGCCGCGATCGCCAACGTAATGGCGATGATTATGCATACACTCCCGACAGTCAGATGCAATGCATGACGGTCGAGGTTGCGCAACACCTTGGGTCTCATCGTTCTGGTTTTCATCGTTATGGCTCCGGGTTGTAGATGTGGACTTGGGTGTCTGCGCATCCTGAACATGACGACTGCGATGCAGGTGGTAAAGACGACGGGGGAGGTGATGTGCTCTCCTCGAGAGGGTGAGATCGCATGTGCACACCTTAGCAGGCGATTGGCAGGCCCGCCACGGGAACGGCATGCTGAGTGCATTGATACGGTGAGCGGTGTTCATATTGATACGGTTAACTGTGTGAATAGGAGACACGGTGCGTTCGCAAGGTTATTTGGGCGGGGGAAGTCGGCCGAGTGGACGCGGCCAGGCAGCGCGTGGAGCGACGACGGCAGGCGGGCTTGGGGCGAGGACTCGCGCGCACGGTCTGTTCGGAACAGTACTACTGCGGCGGATGCCATGGTGCAGGCCGGTGGCTCGCACGTCACCGACCCACGTGATCAGGCGACGCACCCCGCCCCGGTTCTGCCCTTTGAAGCCGCACTCGTTGCGCGTGGAAATAAGGTCGATGCGATCAGGAGCTATCGTGGGCGTACGGGCGTCGGCCTACGTGCCGCGAAGGATGCAATTGACGGAGTGGAAACGGGAGAGACGCCGATTGCGCCAGACGACGGCGTCGCCCAAAACCCAGTGCTTTCAGTGCGGGAGACCATGCCTCCACCGAGTACGGATGAGGTGGCGCTGATCAGGGCGGGAATGAAGGTGTGGGCGATCAAGGCTTACCGGGAGCGTACCGGCGCGGACTTGAAGACCGCAGCCGACGTGATGAACGAGTATGAGCAGCAATAGTGGGCAGTGTAGGACACCCGGTGGGTCGGGACGGTGCAGAGGCTGTCAGGCAGAAGGAGTGCAGCAGCTATCCGTTTACTCTATGTTCGGCTGCACACGGGTGAGTCCGGGCCTTATTCTCGGTCGCGCAGTGATGTCCGCGGCTGGAGTTGTTATGACTACTTGACGCATGGGAGGCATCGCTTGTGCAAGAACTCAGTCGGATGAGGAGAAGCTGAATGGCTCTAGAGTTTTTGTTCGCAGAGTCTGCGCTCTGGTCGGCGTTGTGGATGGTACTAGTATCGATATCCGTCCGACGTTTTCCCTTCACCATGGAACATGACTATCCCGAAGATGTGCGAAAAGTAGCGAATATCAAGCCGCCGTCGAGCCGACAGAAGCGAACCGGTATGTTGTTTGCGACTTTGAGTCTTTCGCTGACATTCGCCCTGTTGGTTTTCTTCGGTGTCTCCGGAATTAGGGACGTGGGGCAGGGATTTCTTCCCATGTTTATCCGCGTGTGGGTTATCTGCATGGTGTGGAACGTTGTTGATCTAGTCGTCGTTGACTGGTTCTTGATCTGCGCTCTCGCATGCAAGTACTTCCTGCTTCCCGGAACGGAAGGCTATACGGGTAACAAGAACTACCGGTTCCACTTTAAGGGATTTTTGAAAGGCAGCGTAGCCATGACCTGCATGGCGTCCATTGCAGCCGGAGTGGCGTACGGAATCATGTTGTGGACGTAGCAGGGAGATTCTTTTCAATGGTGGCATGTATGCGCCATAAGCGACCGAAAGGAGGAACAGCCATGGGTGTGGACAAGAATATACAGCCTGCACTCCGGGATCCCCGTCCGAAAGCTGGACAGATTGAGGGGGAAAGAACACTGGAGCGAGCAGGTGTGCACTGCGCTTGAGGCGTGGCGGCTGGGCATTGAACTGCGTCGTGGTAAGCCTAAGAGCTTCCGGCCAACGATTGGCACGGCGTTCTAGCGCTCGGGACCGGCCGACGGCGTCGTCGCTCAGACGTCGATGCGGCGCAGGAGGTTCGGGGGAGGAATCTCGCCGGTGAGGATGTAGTTGCGGAAGACGGGTACGGCCTACTGCCCAGTGAAGATTTCTTCCGGGTGGAGCTGCACGGTGATGAGGTCCTCGGAACCGTTGTCCCAGGAGAAGAGGACCCAGCGGTCCGGATCGACGACTGGTTCGCGTGCCAACACGTAGTGGATGTAGCCGCAAGCGGGGTCGGGAACGCGAGTCTCAATGGTCATGGCCAGCTCGGAGCCGACAGCCTGCATGTACCGGTGTTGCTCGGGGTCGTCGTCGGGCAGATCTGCAAGACGTTCGATTCCCTCCGGCAGGGGTTGAACTCCCATGGCGAAACGTGGTCCCTCGGTGAAAAGAGGGGGAAAGAGCAGGTCATTCTCAACTTCGTCCGCGACGAGTTCGGGAGTCTGGGGAATGACGTCTCGTTCCACCTTTCCGGCTCGGGCGCCTACATCCCAAACGAAGAAACGTCGCATAATCATATCCTTGCTGTGATAGGCGGAGGCGCCACCGTGTTACGGAGGCGCTGTCTGAACGGGGAAGCGCTCAGAACTTCGGAGCGTTCCGCAGCGAAGATGCCTTCAGGCGACCACGAAACCGCGATTTCTGCGGTGTGCGACTACCGTATCCATCAGGACGAAGATTGCTGCACTGTCAGCGACTAAGTTCGCAAGTTTCGCTCCTCCCAAGCATAGTGTTTTCCGGGTTGGTCGGTGAAGGGGTGGCCCGTCGCACGGCCTTCGGGTGTGCGCGCAACCAGCGGCGCGGTTATGGAGTCGAGGGCTCGACAGCTACATACAGGAAGGAGTCGCACTCATGCGCGGGCGCGGTTATGGAGTCGGCTGGACGGCCCAGTAATTGCCCATTGAGTCGAAGTGCAAGAGGTGCAGGCGCTCGGGTGTCAGCACAATAGGTTTGCCCGAGACGAGCTCGGTCATCGTGCCGAGCGCTTTGCGGAACTCGCGCGGCTGCAATGGAGTGAGCGTGTGAGGCCGGTAGTAAGCGAGGGTGATATGGGGCGTGAACCGCTCGGAAGGAACGATCTCGTCGAATAGCGCTCGGGCCTGCAGCAGTTTGCGATGCTCGGCCTCGTCGTCGGCCGTGATTCCGACGACGACGCTCGTGTTCACCAAATTGAATACGGCGGTACACCTTGTGCGGATGGGGCCGATTGCGCGTGCTCGGGCGACGAGTTCTGTTGCGATTGCAAGGCCGCTCTGCATCGACGGCCATACCAGTTCCCGGTTCGGGGAAGCGTGAAGATCGTGGAGAGTCACATGCGCCATCTCCACCGGTAGCGGAACCGAGAGAGACTCTCCGAAGTGGGTATGAAGGTCTTTCGCGAGCGAGCCAATGAGTTTTTGTGCGTCGTCGTCGAGGAAGTAGGCAACCGTATCGCCGTGGAACGGCTGTAGCATGCCGGTTTGTGGAGCAATCTTCTCCGCCAGGGATGGAGGGAGGCCGAATGTTGGCTCGTCGGGGACCGAATCAGTTTGGAATGAGTTGATGCGTTCGGTGAACTCGTGCAGGTTTTCCATGCTGGGTTCCTTCGGGTTTTGCGAGTAGCGGGTGGTGTGATCCGTGTTTTGGGAGTAGCGGCTCGTGTGGTGCCTCGAACGCATGAATACTACTGGGCGGATGCCAAGTGGGCAAAGTACCTGCTCAGCGTTCTGCGTGCCCGTGGATGACCGGTGCGAGCGGACCGAACAGGCCGCTGATTTGTGTTGTCTGCAGCTGTACACTGGAGAAGCCGGCGCGGTTAATCGTGTCCGCAGTGTCGCGGCACGGGTCGCACCCATGACCGAAGCGTCGGGTGAATGGGCGTGCCATTGTCTGAACGCGACGAGCTTTCGAGCCGGGAGCGGCAACCACGTGTTCGTAGAACACCAGCACGCCCCCGGGTCGTAGCACTCTGATGGTTTCGCCCAGAGTGGCCGCCGGGTCCGCAACCGAACACAGAACGGTGGAACAGATAGCTGCATCAACGCTGGCGTCCTCCAGTGGTATCTGCTCTGCGCGTGCTGACAGCAGCTGAGAATCAGGTCTGGAATTAACTGCGGCCGCCAATCGGCGTCCGGGAGAGGGCTCAAGTGCCAGCCAGTGGACGCTTGGATGCAGCATTGATGCGGAAACTCCGGTGCCCGCACCGAGATCAAGGATCGTGCCCCTGAGGGTGGGAAGGACTCGCATCTGCCACCGTTGCTGCGTGGTTACGGCGGACGAAGAAGGCTCCATGTGGTCCATGGTACTACCGGCGTGGAATCCGGCGGTGGCGCGTGCGTGCCGTCGGCGAGGTCGTAGCCGGCGAGATCGTAGCCGCTTGCGCGGCCCCAGTTCGTGCTCGGTCATGTGGGGTCAACGACGACGGCGCACGAGACGCGGCGCAGGGTCGCGGATCATCCCCGCTCACGCGGGGTCAACCCTTCCAGCGTTTGGATACGGCGTTACGCCGCTGGATCATCCCCGCTCACGCGGGGTCAACTATCATGCCGGGCGGGCAAAACCCGCTGGGTAGGGATCATCCCCGCTCACGCGGGGATGATCCAGACTTGTTGTTTGACTTGGCCCTTCACCCCGCGTAAGCGGGGCTTTGACGGGCAGCCGCTGGGGACGTAACGGGCCCCAGCAGTTGCCCGACCTAATCGAGTTTTCTGAGAGATCCATATGAACGCCACGTCTGTCCCGACGCCCGCGAGGGCGAAGCCGGTGGTGTTGGAAGAGGCTACTGCGCCCGCCACCACCGGCCTCGTCGACCGTTTTGGCCGGGTGGCTCGCGACCTGCGCGTTTCGCTCACTGACAAGTGCAACCTACGCTGCCAGTACTGCATGCCCGCCGAGGGGATCACGCCGCTGCCCACTGCCCGCCTGCTCAGCGACGCGGAAATCATCCGCCTGGTCCGCCTCGCCGTCGAACAACTCGGAATCCGTGAGGTCCGCTTCACGGGCGGGGAACCGCTCCTGCGCAAAGGGCTGGAGAACATCGTTGCTGCAACCGCCGCCCTACGTACAGACCTCGGCACCGCGCCCGATATCTCACTGACCACCAACGGTCTTGGCCTTACCCATCGCGCTGCCGCGCTGAAAGAGGCCGGTCTTGCGCGCGTGAACATCTCGATGGACGCTGCCTCCGCCGAGACATACGCCAAGCTCACGCGTCGTAATCGGTACGACGACGCCGTCGCCGGTGCAGCTGCTGCCACAGCCGCCGGGCTGCACCCGGTCAAACTCAATGCCGTTCTACTACCCGGCGTCAACGCGCACGAGGCTCCCGCGCTCTTGGCTCAGGCCCTGCGCGGAGGCTACCGGCTCCGCTTTATTGAATTCATGCCGCTTGGCCCCCGGAATTCGTGGAAACGGGAGGAACTCCTTACGGCCGATGACATTCTTGCTGCCTTGAGTGAGCACTTCACCCTCACGCCACGCCCGGCCGCCGAACGCGGTGCCGCCCCCGCTCAGGAATGGGACGTGGCCGCTGGATTCTTCGACGGGCAGGCGCATCCGGCAGGTCGGGTCGGCATTATTGCCTCCGTGACCAGGCCGTTTTGTGGTGACTGCGACCGCACCCGTCTCACCGCCGACGGGCAGATATGCACCTGCCTTTTCGCGGCGGGGGAGACGGACCTACGCGGGCCGCTGCGCGCTGGCGCTTCCGACGCCGAATTGGCCGAGATCTGGCGGCACGCCATGTGGGGTAAACAAGCCGGTCACGGCATGGATGACCCCGCCTTCTTGCAGCCGACCCGGCCCATGAGCGCCATTGGCGGCTAGGCTAATGGCATGACGATTCGGATGCGTTACTTCGCCGCCGCAGCTGATGCGGCGGGAACGCGTGAGGAAACCGTGGAGCTCGCCGAGGGCACCGTCACAGATCTTCGCACCCAGTTGCTTGCCCGCCATTCCCCTGAATTCGGCGCGACTCTGCAGATTTGTGCGCTGCTGGTAAATGGCACGCGTGCCGCTGATGACACCCCGCTGCCCTCGGGCGATGTGATGGTCGACGTGCTTCCTCCATTCGCGGGCGGATAGGGCGGGCGCACTCTGCGCCTGCTAGGTGCCTGCCAGCACGCTGTACTTTCTCCGATTGGCAGAGGAAGTGCTCGGAATCTACCGGCTCTCAAGGCCTGCAAGCCCTCTCCCGTTCACGGGCGGATAGGGCGACTACGCGCTGCCTGTCCACGCATGTGTTCCGTCCGCGAATTCCTGCTTCTTCCACACCGGCAGCTGCAGCTTCACCGCTTCAATCAGCTGTTCCAAAGCCTGAAAGGCCTCGCGGCGATGCGAGGCTGACACCGCCGCGCCCAGAGCGGCATCTCCCACTTCTAGCAGTCCGACACGGTGCCGGACCGCGATTCTGCACGCACCGCTTTTCTCCGCAACCTCTTCTGCCACGCGGCGGATCACGGCATTCGCATCCGGATGCGCCTCATAGTGGATAGATACCACCGCTCGTGCCTCGTCATGGTTGCGTACCCGCCCGCAAAACGTTGCAACCGCACCCGCGGTGGGATAGGCGACGTCGTCGTCGAGCATGCGCATATCAATCGGCACATCGACGACTTCGGCGCGCACCACGGTGGTGTCCCCATGCTCTGGCATGCCGCGGTGCTGCGCCTTCCACGTCGCCTTGGCATGAGCGTCCTGCCGCAGTTCGTGTTCCGCCCGATCACGGCGCTGATGGGCCGCCAGGGTAGCGGTCTCCTCTCGCGGCGGATGTGGGGCGGTGGCCTCAACGTCCGTCAGTCCGGCCGTGATATGTGCGAGAAGCGGACCGACAACGGCGACGGCGTCGCGCACCCCGCCGGTCGAGCCGGGAGCGTTCACGACGAAGGCCCGCCGACCGGCGTGCTCCATAATTCCGGCAACTCCACGTGAGAGTGCGGCCGTTGGAACGCGTGGGTTCGCGCGCAATAGCGACTCGATGCCACCGAGCCGAGCTGCTAGCAGGGCAGTGGTTGCCTCCGGCGTGAGATCGCGGGTAGTGATCCCTGTGCCTCCGGTGGTCAGTACCACGTCTGCTCCACCGGCGACGGCGGCGCGGAGGGCCTCCTGAACGGAGGCAATGCCGTCTGGCACGACAACCGGCGCGTTCACCTCGCCGTACCGGCGCAAGAGTTCGGCAGCTAACGGCCCGGACACGTCTGTGCGCTCGCCGCGGGCGCAGCGGTCGGACACTGTGATGACGCTAATGCGTGGATGCGACATATTCACGATTCTAGGGGTGTTTATTGCGGCATGATAGAAGGTGCACGTGTGGGGCGATGCTCGGCGATTCGTGTGAGAAGCGGGGAAGCCCGTGCGAGACTCGGGAACCCTTGCGGGACGTGGGAAACCCGTGCAGCTCTCGGAGGAACCTGTTCAGGTCTCAGGCAAGCCCGTGCGGGACTTGAAGGACTCCGGCAGTCCATTCGCCGCATCTGAAAAGGAGAGGTAGAGGTGGAGGCACTCGCGAAACCTGTGGTAGAGCTTTCCGCGGCGCAACGCGGCCGCTATGCTCGGCAGGTCCTCTTGGAGGGATTCGGGTCGCTCGCCCAGCGGCGCCTACTCGGTGCGCGCGTGCTGGTTGTGGGCGCCGGTGGCCTTGGTTCTCCCGTCCTGTTGTACCTGGCCGCGGCCGGGGTGGGAAGCATCGGGATTATCGACGACGACGCCGTCGACCCGTCGAATCTGCACCGGCAGGTGATCCACACGCTTGACGCGGTAGGCCTGCCGAAGGTGACAAGTGCGGCGGCGCACCTGCGCAGTCTTAACCCGGACGTGCAGGTGATCGAGTATCCGCAACGTCTCAGCGAATCCAACGCTCGTGACGTTATCGCCGAGTATGACCTGGTGATCGACGGTACGGACAACTTCCCCACCCGCTACGTGGTGGATGCGGCATGCTCGGACCTCTCCATCCCGGAAGTGTGGGGCTCTATTCTGCGCTACGCCGGGCAAGTCTCTGTGTTTTGGACGGGAGAGCGGGCATATGCGCACGGAGTTGCCGCTCCGGGCGTGTGCCTGCGTGATCTCTTCCCGGCTCCGCCGCCTCCCGGTGCCGTGCCCGCCTGCGGTGAGGTGGGGGTACTCGGTTCGCTGTGTGGACAAGTGGGTGCCATCATGGCCAGTGAAGCCATCAAAATGCTGACAGGCACGGGAGAGCCACTGCTCGGAAAGGTGCTCGTCATCGACTCTCTGAAAGGTAGGACGGACATGGTTGATGTGCATGGTGCGGAAGACAGGCCGGAGCCGCTGCGCGGCGAGGCATTGAGCGCCGCCTGCGCTTCGCCGATGCCGGGCGGCGCTGCGTCGCCGCGTCAGGCTGGGGTTCCTGGTGGCGCTGCGGCGCAGGGGGCCAATTCTGCGACGTCGTCGGCCGTCACGGTAGAGCAACTCGCCGAACTGCTGGCTGCCCGGCAGGCCGGTACCACGGACTTCACGCTGGTGGACGTGCGGGAGGAAAACGAACGCGCCATCAATGCCATTCCCGGGTCGGCGTATCTGCCGCTCGGCAGGATCCTCGCCGATCCGCAGACCGCACGGGCCGAGCTTGGCGGCGGTCCGCTCTACCTGTACTGCCTCGGCGGCGCGCGGTCTCAGAAGGCTGTTGATGCGCTCAAAGCGGCAGGCGCCGATGCCATCAATGTTGAAGGTGGGATCCGTGCGTGGTGGACGCGGATTGATCCGGACATGCCGCAGTACTGAAGCTGGCGAGGTGTGCTCGCAGGGGCTCTTTCGTGGCCAGGGAGACCGCGTCTGGACAATTTCGGAACGCTCGGAGACGGTAGCGAAGCGAGGAGTCCGAGACTGCAGCGAAGCGAGGAAGTAGTGAAAGAAGTTGCGCAACACTTTGCGGACGTGCTGAGTCTGGGCCGTCCACTCTCTGTAACGGAAGTGCCGCTGGCACAGGCGCGAGGTTTGACCCTTGGAGCAGATGTGCCTGCTCGCCTGCCCATCCCGCCCTTCACCAATTCAGCGATGGATGGTTTCGCGATCCGCGCCGCCGATGTACAGCCCGGCATTTCCCTGCCCGTTCTCGGTGATATCCCCGCTGGTTGCACCACACCACCGCCGTTACGCCCCGGCACGGCATTGCGCATCATGACCGGGGCTCCGCTGCCTCCGGGGGCCGACGCCATCCTGCAGGTCGAGTTCACGGAGAACTCCGACCAGAACATGCTGCTTGATCCGCCGGAGAGCATCACTCCGACCGCAGTTGTGTGCGCAGGAACGCATATTCGCCGTGCCGGGGAGGACATTGCGGCAGGCAGCCTCGCCTTCCAAGCGGGTACCGTGCTGACCCCGGCGCACCTTTCTGCCCTGGCAGCACTGGGCTACGCGAGCGCGCCCGTCCACACCCGGCCACGCGTGGGTGTGCTGACCACCGGCGATGAGTTGCGCGCTCCGGGCGCGGACCTGCTACCCGGCCAAATCCCGGACTCCAACTCGCTGCTGGTGGCACAACTGGTCGAGGAACACGACGCCGTCGCCCGGGTTCATCACTGGGCGGGAGATGAGCCGACTGCCTTCAGCGCGGACTTGGATGAGCTGGCGATGGACGTGGACTTGATCCTCACCACCGGCGGTGTCAGTGCCGGAGCCTTCGACGTCGTGAAAGCCGCACTTGCGCACCGAGGTGTGCTCTTTGAGAAAGTCGGCATGCAGCCGGGAAAACCACAAGGATGGGGAGTGTTGCAGGCCGGCGGAGCCACGGCGATGCAGCGGCGATCCGTTCCCATACTGTGCCTGCCCGGAAATCCGGTGAGCGTATTCGTTTCCATGCAGCTCTTCGCACTACCGCTGCTCGATAAGCTGTTGGGCCGCGCAGTCACCCCCTACGAGGAGATGTTCCAACCGGCGAGAGCCGCTGCGGGATGGGAGCGAAAGCCGGGCCGTGTCCAGTTCCTGCCCTGTGTACGGGTAGCCACAAAGGTGGGGTTCCCGGAGGGAAACGGTGCGGATTATCAAGCGGGAAACTACACGGAAAACCAAGCGGGAAGCGCCGCAAAGGATGGAACGGAAGATGAGGCGAAGCAGGCCGCGAAGGGCGGTATGAGAGACAGCACGGAAACCCCGGCAAACGGCCCGGTAGAAGGAACCGGCGGCTCGAAAGAAATACCCGGCCTTCCCCGCACCGCTCCCGCAGAAGAACAATCCGTCACCGAAGATCCGGCGGTTGCCGTGCAAATCGCGCATATGCCCCGCATCGCCCCCGCCACATCCGGCGGATCCGGATCACATTTGATAGGAAGTCTGCCACTGGCAACAGGTTTGGCCCGTGTGGCAGCTGATCGAGCATGCGTCGCGGCGGGTGACGACGTCGACGTTCTCTGGTTGAAAGCACAGCGGCGGTGACGGAAGGCGAGTCAATGGCAGGCCGAACGACGCTCCGCTACCCTAGCCGGAGGCGTCGGCTTGATGGAAGGCAATAAATGGCAGATGAAGCGACACCGCGGGGTGGTGGTGCACAGCCCGACAGTGCGCCTCAGGATGAGGGCGGGATGATGGGCGGTGGTGCGCCGCTCGCCCATAGTAAGCCCCTTCCTCCGGATGAAGGCGGCGCGCTCGGAAAGGCACCCACTGCAGGCGGCGCTCCCGACAATGAACTCGCACCGCGCTTCGCCCACCTCACTGAGGCGGGCGAAGCACATATGGTGGATGTGACGGCGAAGAACATCACGGTACGCGAAGCGACGGCGGTGGCATCCGTGCGTTGCTCAGAACATGTGATGCGGGCACTGCGCGAGGGAACAGTGCCGAAAGGCGACGTGCTCGCCGTCGCCCGAATCGCCGGTATCCAGGCGGCGAAACGAGTACCGGAATTGCTGCCCCTGGCGCACTCCATTGAGATTCACGGCGCCGAGGTCGAGTTGCAGCTGCAGCGTGATCGCGTGGACGTTACGGCGACGGTCCGTACGGCAGGGCGAACCGGGGTGGAGATGGAGGCGCTGACCGCCGCGAATGTAGCGGCACTAGCCGTGATTGACATGGTGAAAGGCGTGGATCGCTCGGCCGAAATCATCGATTGCAAGATCATCTACGAGTCGGGTGGGCGCTCCGGAACGTGGTACCGCCCGGGATATGAGCCGCAAAGCGGCGTCGGGGAATTGGAGCTGGTGGGCGTGATCGTGTTGGCGGGCGGAACCGGAATGCGCCTGGGTGGCGTGTCCAAGCCCGATGTCGTCGTCGGTGGGCAACGCCTCCTCGATCTTGCACTGGCCGAAGTGGGACGTGCCTGCATCGCGGTAGCCCAGGGCGGCGCGCAACACGATTCGGCTGTTGTGCCAGTGCCGAAGATCGTGGTTGTGGCTCCCGACGGCGTGGCGCTGCCGCCGGATGTGCATCGTACCTTGGAAGATCCGCCGCTGGGCGGTCCCGTTGCGGGATTGGCAGCAGGGTTGGCGGAGCTGAAAGAACATGTGGGAGTGCACCGCCGCGCCGTCGTCGCCCTGCTGACCTGCGATGCACCACTTGCGCCCCGCCTGTATCCGGAACTGCTCCGCCAACTCTCCGCACATCCGCGCGCGGCCGGAGCGGTTCCGGTATCTGGCGAGGTCGTCAACCGGGCGGCCTCAGACATGCGCGAGCGGCCGGACGGTAGGACCTTCCGGCAGTATCTCAACGGTGTCTACGGTGCCGAGGAACTGGCTGATACTCTGCGGGGCGACACCCGGAACAGCTCCGCACGTGCCTTGTTTGCCGACCTTCCCGTCATCGAGGTCCCCGATACCGACAATGTATCTATGGACGTTGATACCTGGGATGATGCCGCCGACTTGGAGCACCGCTTGGCTGAAGGGTGATCTATGGCCGGAGGTCGAGACCGAGTTTATACACGCCGGAGTACGGAGGCGGTGAGTGCTAGTGCCGAAGAAGCGTAAAGGCCTTCTTATCGCGATAGCCGTCATCCTTCTAGAGCTGATCGCGGGAATGCAGACCTATCTCAGCCAGTTGATCCTTCCGATTATGGCGGCCGAGTTCGGATCCCAGGACTACTACGGTCTGGTCATGGGGGTGGCCTCCGTGGCAAGCATGGTGGGACTACCCGTCGGGGCTGCGCTGCTGCAACGGTTTCGGCTTCCGAGGCTTCTTTTGGTACTCACCGCGTTTCTGTGCGCGGGAGCGATTATCAGTGCGACATCGCCCAATATCGGCATCTATCTGATCGGGCAGTTTATAAGAGGATTATCCGCCTCGTGCCTTGCCATGGCATCGCTGGGCGCTGTCGCTCTGGGGCTATCTGGCAGAGCGCGCCAGCTCACGCTTGCGTTTTCATCCGCTAGTTGGGTGGTGGCATCAATCGTCGGACCAACATACGCGGCCTGGGCAACACAACTGTTCTCCT
Organism: Actinobaculum sp. 352; assembly: GCF_003957265.1. Classification (NCBI taxonomy): domain Bacteria; kingdom Bacillati; phylum Actinomycetota; class Actinomycetes; order Actinomycetales; family Actinomycetaceae; genus Actinobaculum; species Actinobaculum sp. 352. Next base: position 50,844 of record NZ_RQSN01000005.1, read on the forward strand.
GGCGATGGGCGATGCTGATCTACCTGCCCTTACTGATTGCGGCCAGGTTCGTGGTGGCATTGAACCTTGATGGCAAACAAACGACACGAAAAGCACCGATCCCCTTCGCACAAGTGCTGGTTCTATCTGTTGCTGTGACCCTGACCGTGTTGCCGGTGGCCGGGGCGCTGCGTGGCCTCTGCATTGCCGGGGGAGTCGCGCTTCTACTGCGGGCATCGGTTGCGCTTCTACCTCGCGGTACATTTACGGCCCAGGTGCCGCGCAAACGTGCACTGGCAGGAATGTTCTTTCTGACCGGGGCCTACTTTGCGGCGAATGAGCTGGTCGGGCTGACGGCGCATGATCTGTACCATGCGCAGGTCGGCACGCTGGGGTGGATTCTTCTAGCGGGAGGACTTACCTGGGCCGTGATGGGAGTGCTGTGCGGTATACGCCCGGCGGGATCGCCGCGGAGTTATCGGCTCCGCTCCGGGGTGGGCGTGGCACTTATCGCGCTCGGCGCCGCCGCTATGGTCGGAATGTGCATCGGCATTTCTGGCACGGCTAATGCCACAACTGTGATTCTCGTTTTATGGGCCGTGTGTGGTCTGGGTATGGGTGCCACCTATGTCGATACGCTCAACATCTTCTTTGACGAGCCGGCCGTTGACGACGGTATTTCCATGGAGCAGATCGCCGGAGCGTCCGTTATGGTCGAATCACTATCACAGGCGATGTTTGTTCCGCTGACGGCATCGACTGTCGCCATGGGATTCTCCGGCGGGGAACCGAATGCCACCTTCTATGGCCTCGCCTGGCTGTTCGTGCTCGCGGGAAGTGTGGTGGCGTGGATGTATTTACATGCCACCGGGCCGCAAGTAGGAGCGGAGACGCGTTGAAGTGATGTAGGCATGTTGCCGACGACGTCGTGGCCGTTGCGTCGGCATCCTACGATTCGTTGGTGCCTTCCTCCGCCTTCCGCGCGGCCCGCTCGATACGGCGTTGGGCGGCCTCCGCCTCACGTTCGGCGCGTGGCTTCCAAAGCGGCTTCCGCTCACAGGTTATCGCGCCGAGCATCCACCACAACCCCTCGATAAGAGCGGCGCCGATCAGGCCGATAACCATGCCCGTGAGCATCATGTGTGTGTTCGACGAGTCAAGAATGAAAATGCGCTGCGTGAAATTGGCGGTGAAGATGATGCCGTAGCCCAGCAGCGGCAGGAGGATGAGTAGCATCTTCCACCATTCGTAGGGCCGCGCTACGGTGGCCAACACCCAGGTGGCGGAGATGATAAGGGCAAGCAGTGCCGCAGTAGAGGCTTGCGTCGCCTGCGTCTCCGTCCCTTCGGGTACGCGCACCAGCAGATAGGTGACAAATGAGGCGGCGGCAACCACGGCGCCCGCGGGAACTCCCAACCGCAGCACCCGCTGCACAAAACCACTGCGCGCCTTTTCATTGTTCGGTGGCAGAGAAAGCAGGAAAGCGGGAATGCCGATGGTGAACCATCCGGTGATCGTCACGTGGATCGGTTGGAAGGGGAAGGGCAGCGAGAAGAGCAGCACCAGCACCGCCAGGATGGACGAGTAAATCGTCTTCGTAAGGAACAGATTGGCAACACGCTCGATATTTCCGAGCACGCGGCGACCTTCACCCACTACGTGCGGCAGCGTGGCGAAGCGATCATCCAGCAGCACGATCTTCGCCACCGAGCGGGTGGCTGCGGTACCGGATCCCATGGCGACGCCCAGGTCGGCATCCTTCAAGGCCAGCACATCGTTTACGCCGTCCCCGGTCATGGCAACCGTGTGCCCGGCCTGCTGGAGAGCCGACACCATGGAGCGTTTCTGCTGCGGTGTCACCCGCCCGAAAACCTGTGAATCATTGACGGTTTCGCTGAAGTTCGCTTCCGTGAGAGTACGCGCATCCACGGGTTCTCCCGCGTCTACCCCCAAAGAACGGGTCACGGCCCCCACCGACTCCGCGTTGTCGCCGGAAATGATTTTCACGTCAACACCCTGGCTGCGGAAGTATTCGAGTGTGTCTGCGGCGTCGGCCCGTACGCGTTGTTCCAGGATCACCAGCGCCACGGGGTCAACGCGGCCCGGGGCGGCGTCGTCGGTAACCGTAGCTGATGCGCGTCCAAGCAGCAGCACACGCAGCCCGGTAGAAGCAATCTCGCCCGCGCGCACGCCGGCGGCGCTTTCTGCGTCAACAAGCACATCGGGTGCGCCAAGCACCCAGTGCCCCTGTTCGTGAAAACTTACGCCCGACCACTTCTTCGCGGAGGTAAACGGCTGGAGCTCGGCAACGTCCCACGTGTGTTCGGCCTGGCCGACGCCGTCGATAATCGCGAGCATAGACGAATTCGGTGCGCTATCGGCCGCGGCGAGTTGGCGCAATACCATGCGCGCCTCCTCCTCGTCGTATGTTCCCAGCACTTCCAAACGCCCGAAGGCCATGGCGTTTTCGGTGAGTGTGCCAGTTTTATCCGCGCAGACCACGTCAACGCGCGCCAAACCCTCGATGGCGGGTAGCTCGTTGACTAGGCATTTGCGGTAGCCGAGTCGAATGACTCCCAGAGCGAAGGCGGTGGAGGTGATTAGCACCAAGCCCTCCGGGATCATGGGCACCAGGGCGGCCGCAACTGCCAGAATAATGGCACGCCAATCGTTCTCGCCCACGCGGATCTGCCCGATAATGGTGACAATACCGACGGGGATAAGAATCCAGGTGATGACCTGCAGGATCCTGTTGATGCCCGATTGCAACTCCGAATGCACCAGAGAGAACTTCGCCGCGGCGGCCGTCAGTTGGGCGGCATAGGCGTCTGCCCCGACCTTGGTTGCACGGTAGGTTCCGGTTCCGGAGGAGACGAAGGAGCCGGACATGATCTCATCGCCGGGCTCTTTCGGAATCGGATCCGATTCGCCGGTAAGAAGCGACTCGTCGATTTCCAGGTAGTCGGCTTCGGAAACAACACCGTCCACGACGATTTGCTCACCCGGCTTGATAACCAGAATGTCACCGAGGACGACGTCGTCGCGTTCAACTGCCTGCTCGCGCCCCTCCCGCCGCACGGTCGGGTGCGCTTCCCCGACCACAGCAAGCGAATCCAGCGTGTGTTTGGCGCGCAACTCCTGGATGATTCCGATAATCGAGTTGGCGATAATAAGCAGACCGAAGGCGCCGTTCATCCACGAACCGGTGACCATGACGAGTGCAAACAGGACGCCGAGCAGCGCATTGATACGCGTGAACACGTTGTCGCGGATGATCTGCCAGGTGCTTCGACCGGAGCGTGGCGGCAACGTATTGACTTCACCTGCGGCAATTCGCTCCCTCACCTGTTGGGAAGAAAGTCCGTACGTCGGATCGGTGGCCACAGGGTCCATGCTTACTGGCATAGTAGACACGTTATCAGGCGTGTGGAGTTTCCCGACACTTGCGCGACGATTGCTCACTGTAGGCGGAGACGACGAGGCGAGTGCACCGGCACGCTCCGCGCGGCCAGTGATGCCGAGCAACGGAGTAGCGGCCAGTGATGCCGAGCAACCTCATACGTGCGAGAGACGACTCCGATAGGTGTCAGAGGCGGGTATGTTCTCTGGCCGTTCGGACGCGTCGTGGTACATAAACCCGGCGCGGGCGCAGGTTCGGCCCTCATGAACATCGTATGGTTCTTCATCGCGGGCATCTGGCTGGCGATTGGCCATCTCGTGAGTGCATTGGTGATGGCGGTGACGATTATCGGGATACCGCTGGCACTCGCTAATCTCAAGCTCATTCCGGTCACCTGCTTCCCCATCGGGAAGATGGCCGTGAGTGTTGAGGAGGCCAGTTGGCGTGGGTACACGCCGCTCGGTGCCGTCTCCATCTGAGTAGCGCGTTGCCGCCGCCGGAGAGAACACGGCACCGGTGAAAGGCAACGTCCGGGCGGCGAATCAATGCGCCTGGCCCAGCCCGTGAATCTGTGCGGCGGGCCAGCCAGTGAATTGATGCGGCGTGGATATCCCCTGAATTGATGTGCCGGGGCGATACTGAGGAATCCAAGGTGCCAAGGCTATGTTTTGGTGCGTTTGTCCAGCACTTTTGCTGTTTCGATCTAGACAGTCGGGCGCACGGACACGCGCGAAGTGCCGCAGACAAGAAGGATTCAGTGTTCTAACATTGTGGAGTTAATCCAAGTTTGGAGGCCGAATAACGGCTTATGAGCTCAGGGGCAGCCCGTGGTTGAAAGATGTCTAGGCTGAACCGTGCGCAATATGGCCGAAATATGGCCACAATGCGATTGGAGTACTCTGTGGCGACAACCGAGTTTACGGCCATTGCGGAGCAGGGACATGCTCACTTTCAGCCGGGCGTCCCGTACGTGGTGCCCTGCCCGCAGGGATCTGTTTTCGAACTCTTGGAGCATACCGCGAGTATCTACCCGGATGCTGTCGCCTTGGACTACTTCGGTCAGACGTGGACGTACAAGCGCGTCCGGCAAGCAGCTTTGCGGGCGGCACAAGCGCTGTACGACGTCGGCGTTCGGCCCGGCGACACTGTTTCTCTCGCCCTGCCCAACTGCCCACAGCACTTCATTGCCTTCTACGGTGCCATGCGCCTGGGGGCCGCCGTCGCCGCACTCAACCCGCTGGCCCCTGCCGCCCAACTGAAACAGCAGATGAAACGTCACGGTGGGGCGGTCTGCGTTGTATGGGACAAGGTCTCTTACAAAATCAAACAGGCCGGTCTGAAACCCGCGGATATCCTCACGGTCAGTTTGACGGACTCCATGCCACGGCGCATGCGCGCCGCACTCCGCCTTCCTGTGGACAAGGCTGCGCGCACGAGACGGCGACTCACCGGTCCAGTTCCCTCCGGAACACGTTCCTGGGATAAACTCGTGCGCCGTAGCCACGTCCTCGCCGAGGATATCCCGCAGGCACAGGCATCCGATATTGCGGTGATCCTGCACTCTTCCGGTACCAATGGAGTACCGAAATCCGTACCGTTGACGCACGCCAATATTCGCGCGAATGTGAGCCAGAATCTCTTCTGGGTGTGGGATCTGGACCGTGGCGCCGAGGTGTTTTACTCGCTCCTGCCGTATTTCCATGCCTTCGGCATGTGTTTCATGCTGTGCTCAGCAGTGGCGATCGGGGCGCGGCAGATGATTCTGCCCACCTTCGATGCTGACCTCGCCCTGCAAGCCCACGAGCGAAAGAATGTCACCTTCTTCGTCGGTGTTCCGCCAATGTTCGATCACATAGAGAAGAGGGCGTCCGAAAAGGGCACCGACCTCTCCTCGATTAAATTCGCAGTGTCCGGCGGTATGTCACTCGATGCGGGAATCGCTGAGCGCTGGGAGAAGGCCACGGGTGGTTACATCATCGAGGGGTACGGCATGTCCGAGACCTCGCCGACGATCTGCGGATCGCCGCTGTCTGCGGAGCGCCGCCCCGGCTGCCTCGGCTTGGCATTCCCAAACACAAATGTCAGACTGGTGGATCCGGATGATCCGGCGCGCGATGTGCCCGACGGAGAACCGGGAGAGATTCTGGTGCGCGGCCCGCAGGTCTTTTCCGGCTACCTGGATGCCCCGGAGGAGAATGAGGTGGCGTTTTTTGACGGCTGGTTCCGCACCGGCGATATCGCCCGCAACGACGACGGCTTTATCTACCTGGTAGATCGATTGAAAGACGTCGTTATTACATCGGGATTCAATGTGTTCCCTTCGCAGGTCGAAGATGCGATTAAACGGCTGACCAACGCGGAGGATTGCGTGGTGGTTGGACTGCCCAGCGAGGCAACGGGCGAAGAAGTGGTCGCCGTCGTGCAGGCGAACTGGCGCAAACCGGATCTAAACCGCTTGCGGCGAACGTTGGAACTGGAACTGCCGCATTACGCCCTGCCTCGGCAACTGCATATGGTTGACGAAATCCCGCATAGTCTGATCGGCAAGCCGGAACGACGCAAGATGAGGGAACAGCTGCTTGCCGCCACGAACTCGGACGCCGGTGAGATTGAGCCGGAGGATGTGGCGGTAGCCGCGGGTACGGCGGAATCCGACCGTGTGCCGGTCTCCGACGACGCGGCGGCGACGGATGAGGCCGTGCCAGAAGACTAGGCCCGCTGCTACTAGGCCCGCCGCTATAGCCAGCCGTTATCCCGCGCAATAATCGCGGCCTCGACGCGGGTGCGCGCCCCGGTCTTCTGGATGGCCGACGAGAGATGGTTGCGTACCGTGCCCTGCGAGAGGAATAACTTCTTGGCGATTTCGCTTGCGGTGGCACCCGTGGCGGCGGCGCTCAGTACGTCGCGTTCACGTTGGGTCAACGGGTTGAACGCGGTGGTCAAAGACTCTGCAGCGAGATCTGCATCGACGACGCGTTGCCCTGCCATCACTTTGCGCACCGCAGTGGCCAAGGACTGCGCAGGAGCATCCTTCACGACGAAACCTGAAGCCCCCGCCTCCATGGCGCGCCGCAGATAGCCGGGCTTCCCGAAGGTTGTCACCATAAGCACCTTGATCTGCGGCCATCTCTGATGAATTTCACGTGCCGCCGTGATACCGTCCATTTCCGGCATTTCCACGTCAATCAGTGCCACATCTGCCGCGATACCTTCCAGTATTTCCAACAACTCCTGCCCATGTGCGGCCTGCCCGACGACGTCAATGTCATCTTCCAGGCCAAGCATCATGGCGATTGCGCCGCGAACGAGTGACTGGTCGTCGGCAACAATAACGCGGATTGGGCTTCCCATGGCCGTTAGCTTAAGTCACAGCGGTTGGCAGTGCCCAATCGCCGCCCTGAATCGCCACCGCATCCTCGCCGGAGGACTTCGAGCCCTGCGGCTGCGAGGCGGGGAATACCGCCTCCACCTGCCAGCCGCCTTTCGTGCGTCCATACCGCAAGGTACCGTCCGCACCACGCACACGCTCCTCCAGTCCGGCCAGGCCACTTCCCCCTGCCGTCAGCGCCTCGCGCGCGGGGCCGGGCAAGACGGGCGAATTGTCACTGATGCGAACACCCCTTTGCCAGGTCTGGATGGTGCACCGTGTGGCGGCGACACTGTGATGAACAATATTGGCGGCCGCTTCCCGTACCACATGCGCGGCCGCGCGCTCGGCGTCGTCGTCCACTTCTAGCGGATCTCCAAGCACGATCAGTTGAATCTCTGCTGTCTTCAGCAATTCGCGTGCCGCCGATATTTCTTCGGCCACACTGAGGCGCCTGGCATCACGAACCACCCGCCGCACATCGGCCAGTGCTTCCTGCGAGAGTTTCTGCATTTCATAGAGCTGCTGGCGAGCCTGCTCGGTGGCATCCGGCGTCTCCTTATCCAGCAGCTTGCCGGTGAGTTGTGCTTTGAGAGAGAGCGCCGTGAGGGACTGCCCGACAATATCGTGTAGATCGGCACCGATACGCTCCCGCTCCGTTATTCGCGTGAGTTGCCGGATCGTTTCATTGGCCAAGGCAAGCTTGCGATGCGAGCTGAAAACCTGCGCCAGGGAGAAGAACATGGCGAGCATGATGACAAGCTGGATTACGGTGACGGTGACGACGGTGCTATCCGCCCCCATGCGCCAAATGAGCCAGGCACTCTCTGCCGCTAGGAAGCCAACCAGTGCGGCAGCTCCGTAAAGGAACTGGGCCGGCGCCAGTTGCATCCCGATTACCGCCGCAGCAAATACCAGCATTTGCATGTTCTGCACACTGCCGAAAACAACGAAGGTGAACTGACATGCACAAATAACGGCAAGTGTGGCGAAGAAGCCGACCGGTGCGCGGTACTCGTTGGGAGGCATTGCAGGGTACACGAGCCACGACCGTACGATGGCACCTATAAACAGGGCGCATGTTGCCAGAGCACACCACCGGTGCCATCCGGGCGGCTGCGCGAGCGCGTCGGCAATGGGAAACAGGGTGAAAACCAGCCATACATACGCCCATGTCAAGGTGATGGCTCGTGGATGGTTACGTAACCAGGTGCGCATGATGAACAACCTATCGGATGGGGTGATCCGGCATCGAATTCACGGTGGGCAAGTGGAGGGATGATGACCTGCTCGCGCTCGACCGCCAGCCGCAAGCGCCCGCACGCGGCGGGGTTGCAGAAGCGGCGAGGGGCGGCTTGCGCTAGCCGCGCTCGGTATCGCGGCGCATACGCCAGATAGCGACAACGCAGCACACAGCCGTCCATGCCCCGATATTCACTAGCCAGAGCCAGTTGAATTCTCCGCTTCCCATCGGCCACTGGCTGAGGCTATAGATCCCGTGCAGAGGTGTGTAGGGAGCGACTACACGGAAGAAACTCGGCATAAGATCCAATGGTAGGAACGCTCCGGCAAGGAAACCGAAGATAACGCTGACTCCTCCAATAATCGAGTAAGCGGCATCGGAGCGGACCAGGTAGCCGGTCATTATTCCCATTGTGCCGGCGCAGATACAGCCCGCCAGAATGAGCAGTGGCACCACCACCCAGATGTGCCCCTGAGCATGTGCTCCGGTCAGAGAGCCTGCCACCATGAGAACCAGCAGGGAGAGCAGCGCACCGCACAGTGCCAGCAGTATTTTCAGCACGAAATTGGTGTGTACACTGACCGGTGTTAAGGCGAGTTGACGACTCCACCCCTGGCCGCGTTCCACGCCCACCTGCGCGCCCATACTGGCCGCCCCCAGAAATGCGCCGTACGCCCCCATGCCAAACATCACCGCGCAGGCGACATTGGCATGCCCGATCCACTGAGTCGAATAACTCTGCGAGGCACCAAACATGAAGTACATGACCAGTGGTAGGCCTACCGAGAATCCGATGAGGCCCGGATAGAGCACGGTGTGCCGGAACTGGTGACGGAAGAGTGAGCCGAGGCCCTGCAGTGGCTTAACACGTGGGCATTCCGGGCGCCCGGTGCTTGTGAGGGCTTCGTCTGGCGCGTTTTCCTTGCGGGTAGCGGTAGGCATGTGGACTCCTTAAGGAATTGAGTGTGGTCAGGAAGGCGTGTTGTGAGGTGTCGATATTGGCGTATCCGGCGAGGTACCGGTGACGGCGGGTTCGGCGGATAAGTGTGCTAGAGCTGCTAGGGCTTGGGAAGCATGTTCATGTGGGGGTGCACGGCCTCGGGGTGTGCGTCGTCGGCGGCTACGCCACCCTCGCTGGTAAGCAGGCCGAAGGCCTCGTCCAGTGAACTATCGGTGATGGAGATTTTGACTACGCCGACACATGCCAAGGCTGCGCGGGCGAGCGAAACGGTATCCTCGCCAAGTAACTGGAGCGTGGTGCCCTCGCGCGAAACGACTCCCACCTGGCTGAGTCGCGCGGCGGCGGCTACACTGTTCGCTTCGCCGTCGAACCCGAGCGTGATGCGCTGGGAGGAGAATTGGCTGCGGACCTGCGCCGTGAGGCCGTCGGCGGCAATCACGCCACGGTTCATGATGACGGTCCGCTGGGCGAACTCTTCTGCCTCGGCCAGATAGTGGGTGGCGAAAACGATGGTCTTGCCACGCTCAGCCTCCGCCCGCATGCCGTCCCAGAAATGATGACGAGCCGTGACATCCATGCCGGTTGTTGCCTCATCCAGAATCAGAAGGTCCGGATCGGACAGGAGCGCCAGGGCCACCCGCACTCGCTGCTGTTCTCCACCGGAACATTTGGAGATACGCCGGTTGGCGATCTCGGTGAGGTTGGCCCGGGTCAAAACGACATCAACGGGAAGATGATGCGGGAGTGTGCCTGCGATCATGCGGATCAACTCCGCCACCTTGTACTCTCCCAGTAGGCCGCCGCTTTGCAGCACGGCGCCGAGCCTTCCGCTCCTAATCGCCTGGCGCGGCGTGCCGCCGTACACGCTGATGGTGCCTGAGGATGGGGTGGACAGGCCGAGAATCATGTCGAGAGTGGTGGTTTTTCCCGCTCCATTGGGGCCGAGGAGAGCGACAATCTCACCGCGTTGCACAGTCAGGTCGATTCCGCGCACCGCATGCACCGCCCCGAAGGATTTGGATAGGGCTCTTGCTTCCAGAGCCGACGTCGTGGTCTTCATGTTCTTCATGGTGCCGGGCCGGGCCAGTTGCCAGAAGTCCTAGCTGTCATGTTCCTGGAATGACAGGTGTCATGGGTCAGTGGACACGGCTAGTATTGAGGGCGCAGGGGAGGAGCAGTTCAGATGGAAGAGATCCGGGTCAAGCTGGTGCGCACGGTCGATGAGTCGTATCCGATTGTTATCGGGCATGGAGCAACCGCATGTGTTTCCGATCTTGCCAATCGCGACGGTCTCGCCTCCCGGCGTATCGCCATCATTACCGATACCACGGTGGAAAAGCTTGCTGCGGGCGCGCTCGCGGAGGATCTGCGTCTTACTGGCCGCGACGTCCGCGTTATTGCCTTCCCTGCCGGGGAGAAGAATAAAACACGGCAGACGAAGGAAGCCATTGAGGATCAACTAATCGCCGCCGGATTCGGACGCGACACCCTGGTGATCGCGCTGGGTGGTGGTGTGGTCACCGACTTGGCCGGTTTCGTTGCCGCGACGTACACGCGTGGAGTTCCGTACCTTTCCGTCTCCACCACGCTGCTGGGTGCCGCGGATGCTTCCGTGGGTGGGAAGACTGCGGTTGACACCCCGGCGGCCACTAACCTCATCGGTGCCTTCCACCAGCCCGTCGCCGTGGTGATAGATCTGGATCGTTGGCTCACCCTGTCCGACTCGCAGATACGCGAAGGGCTGGGGGAAACGGTGAAACAGGCCTGCTTGGCCGACGCGGAGTTCTTCGCCGCCTTGGAGGACGCGTTTGTTACCAGGGGCCTCACCCCGGCTGAGTTCGTGCGCGACGACGCCCTCACCGTCCTCACGGCGCGCCGCAATTGCGAAATCAAGCGGGATTTCGTGGCGAGCGACGTACACGAGGGCAATCGCCGCATGGGCCTAAACCTGGGCCACACCATTGGGCGGGCACTCGAATCCGCGTTGGGCTACACGCTCAGCCACGGGTACTGCGTTGCGATCGGATTGGCATTGCAAGCGCGCTGGGGAGCAACTTTCGGCTACGTCAGTTCCGGCGATGTGGCCCGCCTGGAGCGTCTGCTGGGGGCTATTGGTCTGCCGTACCGGTTGCCGGAGGGTGTCGATGTCAGCCGGATCATGGACGCCATGTGGCATGACAAGAAGGGAACGACTAACACCATCCGTTTCGTCTTCCAGCGGGGGGTCGGCGACCTCATGGTCTTCGACTGCGGGCGATACGCACGCCCGGTGCGGGAGAGTGCGATCCGGGCTTTTCTCGAATCGCAGGTTGCAGCGGGGCAGTGATTCCGGATGGGCTGGCGCGGTGGTTCATGCTGGAGCGGTGGTGTCCGGCGGCATGGAGACTCGCTGACCGGCGGCGATTCATTGCGACACCGCGTCCACGCAACCATAGTTAGGTGCGCCTAACATTTTGTGAGACAACGCGATACCATCTGATTATGAACGAGGCCCACGAACACACCGGCACAGACGGCCGCGAGAACCGCGAGCCGTCCCATTGGGGTGTACACGGTGGCCACGGCGATAGGCACGTTGGCCACGAAGGTGGGCACGCTGGCCACGGCGAACACGGGCACAATATATCGATCACTGCCGACCGCCGGTATCTGTGGAGCGCCTTGCTCCTCATCCTCGGTTTCATGCTTGGTGAGGTTGTCGTCGCCGTCGCCTCTGGATCACTGGCGCTGTTGTCCGACGCCGGTCACATGCTTTCCGACGCCGGTGCGATTGCCGTCGCCCTCTGGGTTACACATGTAGCACAGCGCCCGGCGCACGGCGCATGGACCTACGGCTTCACTCGCTCCGAGATCCTCTCGGGCCTCGGCAATGGCCTGACAATCCTCGTCGTCGCCCTCGTCATCCTCGTGGAGGCGGTGCGTCGTCTCATTACTCCGCCGGAAGTGGAGGGCGTCGCCGTCGTCGTGGTGGCCGTCATCGGGATCGGTGTGAACCTACTCGCCACCTGGTTGCTGGCCAAAGCCAACCGCTCCAGCTTGAATATCCGCGGCGCGTATCAGCACATACTCACCGACCTCTACGGCTTCATCGGCACCGCTGCGGCAGGGGTGGTCATTATGGTGACGCACTGGACGCGGGCGGATGCGATCGCCTCAATCCTGGTGGCGGCCATTATGATCCACGCCGGGTGGGGGTTGGTACGTGATGCCGGCCGGGTGCTGCTGGAGGCCGCTCCCGCGAGTGCGGATATTGCCGAGATTCGGCGTCATATGCTCAGCCTGCAGCATGTGCGGGCCGTGCACGATTTGCATGTGTGGAGCGTCGGATCGCAGCAACCGGTGGTGTCGGCACATTTGGTTGTGGATGAAGAGTGTTTTACAACCGGGCGGGCACCGGAGGTACTCGACGACGTTCAGGGGTGCCTGTCCGCGCATTTCGACATCGCGCATTCGACGCTGCAGTTCGAACCGGAACGCCATGCCGCGCATGAACGCGGCACGCATCGCGACTAAGAGGCGGCGCTTCCCGGCGCCTCCTAAACGCAGCGATATAGCAGTGCAGCTAGGCGGCGCCGGCTCCCCACTGTGTCGGGCGGTCCTTTTCGGTTGCCTTGCTCGCCGCCGCGGACTGTTCGCCTCCCAACTGCAAATTGAGATCAGCGGAATGCGAACCGGGCGTGTGGAGGTACGCCTCACGAATGCGTGGTTGCGCGTCGATGGCGCCCGTTTGGGGAATGGACACTGCTGAATGGGGCTGTGCCTGGCTTGCTGGCTCGTCAGGGTTCCCGGAGGTGGGCGTGTGGCCGGAGCCTTCGCTACGAGTGGCCTCTTCGCTACCGCGCCACTGCCGGGCCACGAAAAGGGCGGGTGCGATTGGCGTTCCTGCTTTCAGTTCGGCCCGCGAATGCGCGACGACGGCGTCCAGCGTTCCGGCGCGCTTCGACACCAGCCGTTGGCGCACATAGCCCACGCCGTCGGAGACGAGCTGCGGCGCCAGGGCGAGGTCGGCAGCGCAATCGAGGTCTTCCGCGACGGGGAGCAGTTGTTCCACCAGATCGGGTAGCGCCAGCATCATGGGCATGAGTTCGCCGTCGTCGGTGTCAATCAGGAGCGCGCCCACACCGTAGCGGGCCGCGCGCCACTTGTTCTCCTCGACGTACCAGTGAGGCAGGGTGGGTAGCTCTCTGCCGGCATCCAGTTCGCGGGATGCCCACTCCACCAGGCTATGAACGAGGGCTGCCAGTGCCCGGACTTCCGCCAGGTTCGATGACGAGTCCGCTATCCGCGCCTCGACGGTGCCGAAATGCGGGGCGGGGCGGACATCCCAACGGAGCTCGTCGAAGTGGTGGATAGCTCCTACCCGCATCATATTGTCCGTGTATTCCTCTAGGTTCTCCCAGGTAGGAAGCTCGGGCGGGATACCGGCCGTGGGCAGCTGTTGGAACATCATGGCGCGGTTATCGGCGTAGCCGGTGTCGATACCGTCCCAGAAGGGGGAAGCGGCCGTCAGCGCTTGGAGCAGGCCGATTTTAGTGGTGAGGAACCGAGCGATGGGCAGTGCCTTCGCCCGGTCTTCGACGCCGACGTGCACATGCGTACCAAAGATCAGCATCTGACGGCCCCAATACTGGGTACGATCAACGAGCTCCTTGTAGCGGGGATGCTCGGAGACCAGTTCGTGGGTGGGATTGGCAAAGGGGTGGCTTCCGCCTCCCGCAAGTTCAACTCCCAGCTCGTCGAGTACAGGCTGTAGCAGGCTCAGGCCTTCGTTCATGTCTGCGGCGCATTCGGCGACGCTGGTCCGCTTGCGGGAGACCAGTTCAACCGTGTTGCGCAACATTTCACTGTGGAGGATGCCGTGTTCGGGACGCTGCTTCTCGACTGCCTCCAAGACCTCCGGCGCGCATTCGGCCAGCGCGTTCGTTTGTGGGTTGATGAGCTGTAGTTCCCACTCCACCCCGATGGTGGAGCGCTGCGATGGAGCAAACTTGATGAGCATGCGAGTCCTCTCCGCTTACGTTATGTTCGAGCTTTCCAGTAACGGGAGACGAAGGCCGAGATAATCTGATTGGCACCAGTGGTATCCGCTGCGTCGCAGCGGGCTATGACGGCTTCCTTCTCATCGGCGGGGTAGTAGGTATCGCTATAGGTGTTGATACGGATATGCATGCCTTCCTTTTCTATCTCCGGATGAAACTGGGTGCCGTATACGTTTCTACCCCAGCGCACCATCTGGATTTGACAGAATTCGCCGGTGGCGAGAACCGTGGCGTCGCCTGGCAGGACGCCAATAGCGTCGGAATGGCCAGTGTATCCGTAGATAACAGGTTCCAGGTGCCGGGTGAGAGGATCGGAAAGAGCTGCTTCGGTAAGCGTAATCGCGGGTGCCTGCAGGTCTTCCGCGAAGCCGCCCACCAGTGAGCCACCGAGTGTGCGAGTGATGGCTTGTAGGCCGAAACATATCGCCAGGGTGGGGATGTCCTCGGTTATGACACGTTGGGCTAGTTGCTCTGCGCGGTCCTCTAGGACTGTGGGAATGCCGTGCGCATCCACCTCGCTGTAACCGAAGGGTGAACCGGTGATGACGACGCCGGAATACTCACCGGTCAGGTCGAGCTCCGCCGGGTTGGGAGCCGAGGCATCCACCATGGAGACGCGCACGATGTCGCTGTGCGGATCCAGACCTCCGAAAGCAGCGAAGGAATTCCACTCGTCCTGCGCGATTGTGCCCTCCGGTCGGCATACGGCAAACAGGAAGGGCTTCATGGGCGTGGACGAGATGGTCATGAGGATTAGATTACGTTGTTGGGTGGCCTGTGAGTAGCGCCCGTTCACTGGATGGGTGACTGCGGTGAGAAGGTGCGGTTTGTGCTAGGACCGTCGTCGTGTCGGTAGCGGCTGCAATCGGGCTGGCCCTTCGGGGTGCCCAGGGCTGCTCTTGGTGCGACGGGTGGGGCGTGGTTCTGGGTTGTCCATAAAACTCCACCATGCGGGCTCGTGGCCGATCAGAAGCTCTGCCCCAATAGCAGTGCGCGCTCTGCGGCCTCGTTCATAATCTCCTCGGCATGCTCGGGGTCGAAATCCATGCCTTCGGCCACGATCTCTTCGAAGCTTTGCACACCGAGAAAGCCGAAAATCGTGCGCAGGTACTGGTTTGCGGGATCCGCACCCCGGAAAATGCCCCCGGCGGTTTGAATATGGAGGATCTTTTTGCCCGGTACGAGGCTGATGGCGGTTCCGTCGTCGTTGTAACGGAAGGTCACTCCCACAACGTTAATGGTGTCGATCCACGCCTTCAGGCGTGTGGGAACCTGCAGGTTCCACAGCGGGTTCGCAATAACGACCTTGTCGGCGGCGACGAACTGTTCGGTGTAGTGCTTGAAGAGCGTGATCTTGGCCTGCTCGGCAATACTCAAATGGATGAAGGGCACGCCCTCGCCCAGCTCGTTCCAACCATTGAGGAGGTCTAGGTCGATCTCCGGGATTGCGACCTCGTACAGGTTGAGATTGGTGATTTCATCCTTCGGATGATGCTTACGGTATTCCTCTTCGAAAATCGCCGTGAGCCGCATCGTGCGCGAGGCTCGCGCGTCAAGAGGATGACTGCGAACGATCAACACACGTGCCATCGCGACTTCCTTTCCGTACTTTGCCATACGTGCGATGCCTGAACCGTACCGATTCTAAGGCACCAGACTTGGAGTGGATAGTGTGGGTTAGCCGGGAGCGACGAAGCGACTGAGCGGATGCGCATTGACCGCGCGGGTGCTCGCGCCCCTGAAGCGGGTCCGGTATTGACAGCGCCCCTGGGGCCCGTGCGCGACCGCTCGGCCAGCGCCAGCGCCCGGGGCTTCCTTCACCGCCGGTTCCCCTGCACCTGCGTGGCCGGTGTTAGCGGCCGGGCTTCCCTCATCGCCCGAGTTCCGTGCACGTGCGTGGCCGGTTCTGCTTCCCGTTTGTCAACTGGGCTACTGTGTACCGGTTCCCCTGCACGTGCGTGGCCAGTGCTAGCGGCCGGGACTTCCTTCATTGCCCGAGCCCCGTGCGCGACCGCATGGCCAGCGTCCGGGAGCTGCCCAACGAAGTGGAACGAGCGTTCGTTTGTGCCAAATGCTTGACACAAACGAACGGGGCGCCTAGCTTTGTATCAAGTAGTTGGTACATCGGATTGGGGAGTCATGTTCCTGCTTTACTTTGCGATCACGCTTGCTGTCACGGTTTTGGCCGTCGCCCTGCCACTCGTCGTCGTGCGTAATGCGGTTGTGGATAACGGTGGCGAAACAGAGGTACCAGTAGACCTTGTTGCTGTGCAACGATACTCGCGTAGCAGTGTCGCCATCGCGTTAGTTGCCGGGGTGGTGGCGGGCCTGATCGGCGTCGTCGGCTGGGGAATTGCGTGGCATGCCACAGCACAGGGGAGCGGTTCGGAACTGATCGGCCCTCTTGCCGTGACTACCTTTGGCGGTGGCGAGGACGTGGGTATGGAGCAATTCCTTGGGGTGCTGGTGGCGCCCGGCCTCTTCGGCGTCACGAGTATGGCGGTTCTGCGGATGCGGGAACGGCGCAGCCCCATAGTGACAAACGGGCCTGTAAGCGCGTCGCTCAAACCGCGCCGCGGTAGCGACTATGTGCCGCGATGGGCCTCGGTTGCCGCGGGTACGGCGCTGGCAATGGTTGCCTCCTTGCTTGTCATAGGAATGGTGACCAGCGATGGCACGGGCACGGCTTTACGCGTGCAGTGGCGAGGCGACGAAGGCGAGCTTGTGACAAGTATTGTGGGGCCGTGGCCGGGTCGGGTATTCGCCGGGCCCATCCTTCTCGCTCTGCTCGTCGAGGTAGTTCTCGCGGCGATGACCTTACGAGACATCGCTGTCCGTGGGCAATTGACTTCTGGGTTCGACGCCGGAGTGGACCGGACCATCCGCTGCCGTAGTGCCGAGGCTGTGATCGGACTACTACTGCTCTCGGTTGCCTGGCCCATGTTGGTGCTGGGGTTGAGCATGGGGCCCGTGCTGGGCTACGCGCTTGGGGCGCAACCGATCGTTGGCATTGGGGTGGGCGTCGTCGGAGCATGGGCCTTCGTATGCGCCAGTGCTGGGCTGGTCTTCTTCTGCGGCGGATGTGTGCTGTTGATGCGACGGTTGCCGACACAGAAGCTGGCTGCATCGGGCAGGGAGGTGAAGAAATGACGGATCGGTCCGGCGATTCGCCGCGTATCGTGCTTGATCTCGATGACCCGACGCCGCCATTCGAACAGGTACGTCGTCAGATCAGTGAGCTTATCGTAGCCGGAGCCTTGGCCGAGGCGGCTCGGCTTCCTACGGTTCGGCAGCTCGCTGCGGATTTGCGTGTTGCGCCCGGAACCGTCGCACGCGCCTACAAGGAACTGGAAGCCGAAGGCCTGGTGAAAACGCGCCGCGGTGCAGGAACGCGAGTCGCTCCAGGGCAGGCGTTGCCACTGCGCCAGCGGCAGATGAAACTCGAGCAGTTGACGGCCGGATTCGTGGCTGCCGCCCGCCGGATCGGAGCCGACGGCGCCGCGATACGTGCGGCCGTGGAAGCCGCATTGCATGAGGCCTGATTCGCAACGCATTGGTTTGATGGCCTGGCGCCGGGAATCAAGAGAAAAGTGTCCAGATCCCGTCCAAACGGCGGAAAACTTGATCGGATCAATTTAAGAACTGGCGGAATCATGCGGATTTCGCGGCTTGGTTAGACTGGGCGCCTCTCGTTTGGACGGGATTTTGACACGTGTGCGGGCGACCGACGCGGGGCGCCTGCGAGAAACCCCACCCAACAACACAAGACCTTTAACCCAAATGACCTATAACCCCAACGGGGGAGGTGCGCGGTGTTGGGTGCCTGGCGGAATAAGTACGAGAAAGCCGCAGCACAACGTGCTGCGGTTGTTGCTGGTCGGGGTGGCGGGATTTGAACCCACGACCTCTTCGTCCCGAACGAAGCGCGCTACCAAACTGCGCCACACCCCGAGGCCGTCGCAAAGCTGCAACTAGTCCATATTAGCCGAATGACGTCGTGAAATGGAAACCCCTTGCCGTGATATGCCACGCATCTGCCCGCATGTGCCTCGTAGTACGGTGACGATTCCTGCTGGATCAGTACTCACGGCGGTGCTTGCCCATCACCAGAGTTCCCACGTCCGGGAGCGCGGTCAGTCACCTGTGCCGACTACTGTCTCCGAGTATCGCCTGCACACGTCCGGGAGTGCGCGGTCAGTCAGCGACCCGCCTGTAGATACGTGCTGAAACCAGCACGCGCGCGTCTAGGGTTCGGGCGTCGATTCTGGGGGTCACCGGAGGTTTCCGACGATACGACCGTGTGGCTTGAAGCTCACGGGCGGCGATTCTGCGGGTCTCCGGAGGCTTCCGAATGGCCCTTCATCTCCACTGGGGCCGGTGTGAGTGGAGTTCCTTGCGCACGCATGCTTCAAGCGGGCACATCAAACACCCTCGGGATGAGATCCGTTGGGGATTTGGTCCGCATCCGATTCAGTAGCTTGGCCGCATTGCGATGATCACGTAGAAGCCGACTCTAGATCACTACGAGAACCTCAGATCACTGCGAGATCCAGCAACACCGCCTCCGGGCGGCACGCAATCCGCATCGGAGCGAAGGGTGATGTGCCCAAACCTGCGGAGACATTGACCCAGGCGGTGGGACGCCGCTCGGTGCCCGTTGGCACCGTCCCGTCCCCGTGCATGACGCCCTTGCCGGTGGGCGGCCACTGGAACAGGCCCGAGGCGTATTCACGTTCCAGGTCGCAGTTTGTCACCAATGCCCCAGCTCCAGGAAGGCAGATTTGCCCGCCATGCGTATGCCCGGCGAACACCAGTGCGCACCCGTCTGCCGTCATCGCATCGAGAATCCGCTTGTATGGTGCGTGGGTCAGTCCGATGCGCAGATACGTTGCTCCGTCAGGCGTTGTGCCAACAACTTGCTGAGGAGCGGGGGTGTACGGAGTGCCGCACTGTGGCGATCCCTGCGGGGAGTCTCCCAGCGGGAGCGGATATTCGTCGCGGTCCAAGTGCGGATCATCGACTCCCACGGCGTCAAGACTCCAATTACCGATGTCGAGATGTGCGCGCTGGTTCGTCAGGTCGTGCCATCCGAAGGCTTCCAGGCCGCTTTGCAACTCCTGCCAGGGCTGTTCCGCACGCTTTTCGTTCTCACTTGCCTGGGGTGTGGTGTTCGCCGCCAGGTAACTCAACGGGTTCTTGGGCTGCGGCAGGTAGTAATCGTTAGAGCCGAAGACGAAGGTGCCCGTCGTGCCCGCAAACGGAGATAAAGAGGAGAACAGCGGAGTCAACGCTGCTGGGGAGGCAATCAGATCCCCCGTGAGAACAACGAGGTCGGGCTCAGTAGCCGCCAGTTCTTCAATCCAGGCCGCACGGCGATGCTGCCAACCCAGCAAGTGAGAATCGGATAGATGCAATATGCGAAGTGTGCGGCCAGCAGATGTCGGATTACCGGCTTGGGCGCCATCGAGAAGAACTGTCCGGCGCCGAAGTGTATAGGCTTGCGCCTCGAGGAGGCCCCACGTGCCAGCGGTTGCTGCCGCTACTGCGGATGCCGTCGCGGTACGTTTAGCCCCCCGCCAGATACTTCTCCCGGCGCGCGCAAGAGCATTAGCCATCGCCGTCACCACCACCGTCGTGGGGTTCCTGCTGATCAGACTGCGCTGGCTCTACGTCTCCACCCTCGCCCGATGTATCGTCCTCATCGTCGCTGCCTTCGGCATCCTCCGCCGGTTCGGTTTGCGTTGGGGGTGCGGTCGACGACGGCGTACGGCGGGTGTTCGGTGATGTTATGACATTACTGGATGGTGTGGGGAACGACTCCGCGGGCTCGTCCGCTAGCGCCTGTGTCATGTACTGAGAAAAGGCCATGGCGGGGAAGAGGCCGCCATACACCTCCCAGTAGTACCGCCCGTTAATGACGGAACCCAACATCGAAATGCTTCCGGACTGGTGGCCCTGCCAGATCGCCGTCGCCAGCTGTGGTGTATAACCGACGAACCAGGCAGCCATATCACTGTTCGCCGTCCCCGTCTTTCCGGCGACTTCGCGCCCGGGAATGATGGCATTCTCGCCGGTGGCACCGCGAGTCACTACCTGCTTGAGGACGGCGTTAGTCTTACGGGCAGTCTCGGTGTCAAGCACCTGACGGCAGGTGGGCTTCTTGTCCAAGAGCACGTCGCCGTCGGCACCGAGAATCTGCGTATAGGAGATCGGGTCGCACTTATTGCCGTCATCGGCCAGCGTCGCTACAGCGACGGCCATAGACAGTGGGGTAATCTCGTTCGAACCGAGAACCGACGATGGAACATACCGCCAGTCACCACCGTCGCCGCGTTCTACACCCATATCGAGGGCGTTCTGTGCGATGTCGCATAGGTCCATCTGCTGAGCCATATGGGCAAAGGAGCCGTTGACCGATTCGCGTGTTGATTGCAGAACGGTCATCTGCCCGCCGCCGTGGCCCTCCAGATTGCTGACGGGCCAGGATGCGGCCGATGCTGGAGAGCAGGATATGTTCCATGCGCTGGCAGGGATGGTGCCGTCATTGGAATTGACGTACTCGTAGGCGGTATGCCCTTCTTTCAGCCACTGTATAAGGGTGAAGATCTTAAACGTGGATCCCGACTGGAAACCGTATCCGCCGCCCATCTCCAGATTGACATTGAGATTGACAGTCGTGGCCGTCAGGTCCGATTCGCTTGGCTCGCCATAGTTGGTGTTCTGCGCCATGGCAACGATGTGGCCGGTGCCGGGCTCGACGCTAGAAAGCGCCATCTGGATACCGGAGGCGTCATTGGTGGGTATATTTGTGACAAGTGTGTCAAATGCCGCCTGCTGCTTGGCGGGGTCGAGGGTGGTTTGAATCGTCAACCCACCGCGATAGAGCTTTTCCAAGCGGTCATCCGCATCGGTTCCCCAACTGTCATCGGCGAGCAAGTCACGGATGACGTAGCGGCAGAAATAGGCGGAGTTTCCGGCCGCTGCGCAACCATTGGGTGTTTCCGACACATTGAGCATATCAGCGATCGGCGTATCGAGGGCTTGCTGCAACTCCTCGTCGGTGATGTAGCCGTACTTATTCATCTCGCCGAGCACGACGTCGCGCCGGATCTTGGCGTTGTCGGGATGGTTGATCGGATCCCAGCGTGCGGGCGACTGAGTCAGACCTGCAAGCAATGCGGATTCCGCGATATTGAGATCGGTCGCGTGCTTGGAGAAGTAGTGCAGCGCTGCGGTTTCGACGCCGTATTCGGATGTGCCGAACTGGGCGAGATTGAGATAGCCGGTGAGGATCTGGTCCTTTGTCATCGTCTTCTCGATAGCGATCGCATACCGTGCCTCGTTGATCTTGCGGGAAATTGTCTGCTCGGTAGCCGAGTCAATGAGTCGGTTATCTCCTTCGACTCTGCCCTGCTCAATCAGAGCGTTCTTCACGTACTGCTGGGTGATCGAAGATCCTCCGGCCGTTGCACCGCCGGTGACATTGTTGATGAAGGCGCCGGCCAATCCCTGCACATCAATACCGTGGTGCTGGTAGAAGCGATGGTCCTCGATCGCCACAACCGCGTTCTTCATGTGGTCCGAGATTTGCTCCGAGCTGACGACGATGCGGTTCTCAGCATAGATGCGCGCAAGGACGGAACCATCGGATGCCAGCAGAACCGATTGCTCTGAGGGTTCCGTGAATCCGAGATCGTCGGGGACATCCTCGAAAACACCCGTCACGGCGTTGATCGTCGTCGCTGTGGTGGTTGCCAACGGGAGGGCAACTCCGGCCATCAGGACGCCGCCAAGAGTGCACATGGCCAGAAGTGCGGCCAGGAAGGTCGTGATCTGGCGGGCCGTTGCACCGTGCTGAGTAGATGTGGACATAATGCAAGAATACGTGGTGTAGCAGAGAATTTCCGCATGCAATCCACAGCTGGTCGAAATAGTTCTGCTATCCGGAGAACTTCCATGTGGAAGCTGGGCGGCAGCCGAGCATCAGGTGCTTAGTGGCATTATCTGGCCCGACGTTCTGACTTGGGCATTTGGCAGCTCTTATGGTTATTATTGTCCTAGAAAGGTGACCGGCGTCACCGCGCAGATGATAGCCGGTTCTAGATGAAGCTCCGAGAATTCGGGTTGCGTGCGAAAGGAGGAACGCATAATGTCTCTGGCCACCGCAGACCAGACATGGGCGGTTCATGCCGCGTGCTCGAATACCGATCCCGACACGCTTTTCGTTAGAGGTGCTGCCCAGCGGCAGGTTCGGCAAGTGTGCTACGGCTGCCCGGTACGGCTCAACTGCTTAGCGGATGCTTTAGACTCCGAGACTACGTTCGGGGTGTGGGGTGGTCTGACCGAACGAGAACGGCGTGCTCTACTGCGTCGTTTCCCAAATGAGCATGACTGGTACCACAGGTTGATATCGGGTACGGATCCGATAGCGACCGAGTTGCGAGAAGGTCGCGTGCCTCGTCTCAACAATCGTTGACGCACGGGGTTCATGAGCATTCGCCGCCGACGACGCTGAGCCATCGGCATTCTGGTGGGAGCGGCGAGGGCATGGTGCGTCGCTTCGCCGCTCTGGATCACGCCCCGTAGAGCAGCTAGGATTGTGCCCATGCAGAAATGGGAATACGCGACGATTCCACTCTTGATTCATAACACCAAGCAGATTCTTGATACATGGGGAGATGAGGGGTGGGAGCTCGTACAAGTGGTTCCCGGTCCTGACGGCCAGAATCTTGTCGCCTACCTGAAACGACCCCGGGACTGAACAATGGAGCATCGGTCACAGCGCATGATCGAACTTGGCATTGAGCTTCCGGCTGTCCCGGCTCCCGTAGCCGCCTACGTACCTGCATTGCGCGACGGTGATACTGTGCGTACTTCTGGCCAGCTGCCCTTTGTTTCCGGGCGGCTCCCGCTGTCCGGAAAGGTGGGGGCGGCGGTCAGCGCCGAGGAGGCGTACATTCTGGCGCGCAGTGCCGCCCTCAACGCCATCGCTGCGGCTGCGGAAGTTGTGGGCGGTATCGATAACCTGGAGCGCGTGTTGCATGTCACGGTGTTTGTTGCATCGGCAGACGACTTCACCGGTCAACCGCAGGTCGCAAACGGAGCGTCCGAGTTACTAG
The DNA here is from genome assembly GCF_003957265.1 of Actinobaculum sp. 352. Lineage (NCBI taxonomy): Bacteria > Bacillati > Actinomycetota > Actinomycetes > Actinomycetales > Actinomycetaceae > Actinobaculum > Actinobaculum sp. 352. The sequence continues at coordinate 73,952 of NZ_RQSN01000005.1, forward strand.
GCGAGGTCTTCGGTGATGCGGGGGAGCATACGCGCTCGGCGGTAGGTGTTTCGGTGCTCCCTCTCGACTCGCCAGTAGAGATCGAACTGATCTGCCGGGTGCGCAGGTAGCCTGCCGACTGTACCGCTTGAGGAAACAAGCGAATCTACTTGCGAGCAACGCACGAACGCTTCCTGTTCCACAAGATGCGCGGGGACGACTCGGCAAGCTACAAGCTTGTCAACTGAATCTTGCTCCGTAAAAGGCGGGGACGGTAGCCATGCCACCGTCCCCGCAGAGTTGTATGCGACCAACCCTAGTGGGCGCGACGCTGTAGTCGTGCCAACTCAATAAGAAGGACGGCCCGGCCCTCCAAACGGATCCATCCGCGTGAGACGAAATCAGCCAGTGACTTGTTCACGGTTTCACGCGAGGCGCCGACCAAATGTGCAAGTTCCTCCTGTGTGAGATCGTGTGGCACGTAGATGCCTTCGGGAGTGCGCTCGCCGAAGCGATTAGCGAGATCCAGCAATGCTTTCGCGACCCGCCCCGGCACATCGGAGAAGACCAGATCAGCCATCTGCTCGTTCGTGTGACGCAACCGGCGAGCCAGCTCGCGCAACATCGACATCGCGAGTTCGGGATGGGTGTTGAGATATCCCATCATGTCCTTATGCGATAGTGAGAGGAGACGCGTTGGGGCGATAGCGGTGACTGTTGACGAACGGGCGCCCAAATCAAAGAGTGAGAGTTCGCCGATGATCTCGCCGGGTCCCAGAACCGCAATGAGGTTTTCGCGACCATCGTCCGAGGAATGGCTAAGTTTAACCTTCCCCTCCGTGACGACATAAAGCCGATCACCCTCGTCGCCCTCACGGAAAAGCGATTCCCCGCGCTTGAGGGCGGCTTCACTCATGAGCTCGCCTAGAGCCTCGAGATCCTCCGCTTCAAGGTCACGGAAAAGAGGAACCGCCTTGAGAACGCTCGTGTCCATCTGTTCCCTTTCTTTCCGGCCGTAGTAGCTCCACTAAGGAGCAAGCCAAATGTTTGCCATGCACATCACATTTTGCCATTTTTCCGACGCCTTGCGCATGAATACGCTGGGAGTATGTCGAAGAAGGGTGAATTGTTGCCGCAGCGGCGCTCATTGGGCGCTCGTCGTGACAATGCGGAGGTGATGTGTCGCCGGTTGTTGGCGCTTTACCCGGATGCCGCCGCAACACTTGATCACAGCAACGCATTCGAGTTGCTCGTGGCGACCGTACTATCTGCGCAGACGACCGATGTGCGGGTCAATACGGTGACACCGGAGCTGTTTCGGCGCTACCCCGACGCGGAGGCGCTCGCTGCTGCCCCGCATGAGGACCTGGAGCAGATTCTGCGGCCGCTCGGCTTCTTTCGTGCCAAGGCCCGATCTTGCCAGGCGTTGGCCGCGCAGCTATGTGAACAGTTTGAGGGAGAGGTTCCACCGCGCCTAGAGGATCTAGTCAGTTTGCCGGGTGTCGGCCGGAAGACTGCCAATGTGGTGTTAGGTGATGCGTTCGGCATTCCGGGCATTACTGTGGACACCCATGTCGGTCGCCTTTCACGCAGGTGGGCGTGGACTCGGCATCGGGATCCAAAGAAGGTAGAACGCGATCTCGCCGAGCTTCTCCCACACTCGGAATGGACGGTGATCTGCCACCGAATGATCGCGCACGGCCGTCAGGTGTGTCATGCGCGGAATCCGGCATGTTCTAGGTGCGAACTGGCAGACGTTTGTGCGTCCTTTCCCTTGCTGTCGTCAAGACTCTCGAATTCCGGCGGTGAGAGCCATTAGCGTGGGTGGGGTGACCCTCTGAGCTCCTGCGCTGCGAGTGCTTACCACGTATCAGAGACTCTGTCAATGGGTACTGATACCCAACCCGTGCACTGGCGGGGGACACGCCGACACGGCTAAGGTGGCTTATGGCAGGCGCCTTTCGCCGTGTGTTACCGCAGATGGTGGACGAAGGCACCTGCCGCCAAAGACAGTTGTTCAGACCGGGTCCAAGCCGCGAGACCGCTAATCGCCGATGGGCACAGCGGTGCGGTATGGGTTGCGGGTTCCATTAGAGGTGCATTGCCGTGTCGACTAATCCGAGCCAATTGCGTGATGATGGTGCTATCCGCGAAGGTGCCAGGCTTGTCGGGCAGGCCAAAGAAGAGTTGACTGGGGAACTTACTCGGTTGGAAAACGAGATCATGGGATGGGCTGGCATATGGAAGGGGTCTGGCGCTGCTGTCTTTATGAATTTCCAACAGAACTGGAATACACGTGTTACAAAGCTCTACGCAAGTCTGGATGACTTCGTGGTCGCCTTGACCGGAACAGCCACCGCGGTAGAGAACACCGAGACGCAGGTGTCCTCTTCCTGGGGTGAAATGAGCGGTCTGCTCGGCGGCTAGCGTTGCGGTGACGACGGCTCTCTTGCGTCCCGGTTCAGGTAGTACCACCGGTTCGTCCCGAGATCTTTCCCTCTAGAGGTGGGGCGCGGTTCCACGCCCCACCTCGCCTTTTGTATTATGCGCATCGCGCCGCCTTGATCACGCACTGCGGTGCGCAGCCCGCGCAGATGTAGCCGATCGACGCCGCTGCGCAGGAAATCACACAGATGCATTCGCCGAACGGCTACTGGAATCCGCCGAGGAAATCAAGAATCAGTTTCGTTAGTTCTTCCGGCTGTTCTTCCGGCAGGAAATGGCCGGCGTCGGGCAGTGAAATATGGCGGTAATGGCCCTTCGCAAACTCTCGGTCGTTATCCCACGCACGGTCGGGTAGGAGCGGGTCAAGCTGTCCGCGAGCCGTCCAGACCGGCACGGTGATCGGCCGACGAGAAATCGCCATGTACTGGCGTCCCACGATATGCCGCTGTGAGGTGTACGCCCAACGCAGTTGTTCCAGCGCGGTCGAGGTTGCCTCGGGTAGCCGGAGTGCGGCGGCATAATAGGCCGCCTGTGCGGCTGCGCCATTATTGCCCGGAGCTGACCACTCGGTCAGCAAGCGGCGCACTCCGTCCTCCGAATTCAAAGAACGCCTGGCGGCGGCGGGAACAAAGGTAGTGAGCACATGGCGCCACGTTCGCAAAGTCAGGTGAGTGCCCAGCCGCTGCGTCGTAAGCGGATGTGGCGCGGATACTGTCAAGATTCCCTTTACCAGTTCCGGTTCCATGGCCGCGGCGGACCAAGCAAGAGTTCCACCTCGACCGTGGCCAACGATCACCGCCTGTGATGCGCCCAGACTCCTCACAACGGCGGCGAGATCTTGTGTCAGAGTCAGTCCGTCGTGCCCGTCTGGAGTCTTATCGGATCCTCCGAGGCCACGTTGATCAAGCGCGGCGACTTCATACCCGGCTTGCGCAATCGGTGCGATCTGATGACGCCACGCCCACCAGTACTCCGGGAAACCGTGAACCAGAAGGACAAGCGGACGACTGCTGTGATGGTCACCGGCGTGAACCAGGTGGAACTGGCACCCATTGGCCCCGATAAGACGGTGCTCCCACGGACCCTCAAGATAGATACAGGAATTATCGGCAGGTACGGTCATGAAAAGCTCTCAGCGCTCGATCACGACTCGGAATCACCGAGAGCGATGTGGCGGCGAGTTGTCACAATTCCAAACCGCTGGCCCCGCCGACGCGCGCCATGAGAGATGACTCCTGCGAGCATGAGGGCGGCACCGAACATGAGCATCCGCCCGGAACCGAGGTCAAGGCCGAGATGATGCACAATGTTGCCGCATAGTGGATTAATATCGCCGATGGCCGTGTCCAGCGTGTCAATGATGCTGCCCTGTGTCCAGCGCGGCAGGACGAGGGCTAGGCATCCGAAAAGCGAAAGGATGACGCCTGCGACGGTGACTCCCAAAGAAGACGCTCGGGCGAGGAGTGCGATCAGTGTGGCCACGGCAATTCCGCCGAGCAGCTCAAGAAGCGCGGCGATATTGAGGTGACCTGTTGCCCAAGGATTGCCGTCAACCAGTGAAAGCCGCACGCTTGCATCAGAGAGCAAATACCATGCCACCGGCGCGAGGACGATGGTCGCCGCAAGGGCTCCCGTGTGCGTCCAGGCGCGACTCTTAGGGGCGGCGGGGACGGTATCGGGATCAGGTGGCGGTGTGGCCCAATCAGTAGGTAAAGCTTTGTCTCCCGATTCTTGCGGAGCGTCGGCGACGGCCGGGCCCGTGGCCTCCGTATCGTCGTCGGCGTTGCGCTCCTCATGTTCAGACGCCATCCCGATTGCCTCTGCGAGCGACGCATGCGCTGCATCCGGGCTTGCGGAACGTAAGGGTAGATCCAAGGGGGAAGTGGCCGTCTCGGCGGAAGCGTCACTATCTGTCAGGGGCTGTTCGTCGGTGGCGGTACGGGGCTCACTGGTGACAGTATCACCGGATTCGACCGGGCCGGTGTACTCCTCTGGTTCCACAGAGGCATCTTCAACAGCGGCGTCCTGGAGAGTGTCTTCGACTGGGGAGGTCGCCGCGGCGAGGTCCTCTGCCAAGGCCGAATCTGCTGCGGTTTGCGATCCGTCAGGAGCAGGGTGCACGTTGGGATCCCCGTTGGGCGTTTCAGGTGTCATGGAGGTGGACGCTTGAGCGTTGTGCTCGGCAGAAGTGCCCTGGATAGCGCTCTCTGAATTCTCTTCGGCCGACGCAGAAGCATCCTGCGACGACGTCTCCCGCGTATCGGAAGTTGCGTCGTCAATCGGCGCGAGAATGTCATCGTCCTCGAAGGGCCGACGCGACGACGAGCTGTACGGGTCAGTTGGGGTGGACACGACTTTCCTCCTCAATTGCTTCTATCTTGACGCTACGGCAAGAAGAGCTATCTGTCGGGGAAGCAGGCGGCGTGCCTCGTGTGAGATTCGTGTTCCTATCGGCCTGCGGTGCGGAGTGATGTAGATATGGGTGGTATTCATGGATTACAAACGGCGCGCGGCCTGTGTAGCCGCGCGCCGTGAGTGGGAAAACGGAACTGTGATGGCTCAGTTGGTAATGGCCTGCTCCGCGCAGGTCGCACTTGCCTCTTTGGTCTTTTGGAGGTCGTCGTCCGTGAAAACTTCCGCTTCCATATCGCCGTCGACGAGGGCCTGAAGTGCTTCGGCAGAGAAGTCATCGTAGACCTCGTCCACTAAGCAGGTGTAGAAGCCATCCGTGAGAATAGCAGAGACTTCGGAACCGTACTGCTCCTCCATCATCGGTTGGAGATACGTTTGCATCGCGTTGGAGACTTCCTCTTTGGACGGTTTCTCCGCGCTTCCGCAAGCAGCCATCGAAATCGTCAGGAGTGGGATGGCGGGCAGTGCGATGAGTTTCTTGAGATTCATGTGCTGAGGCTCCTTTCGTTCAGTGGGCGAGTATCCCATGTTCCTTCTCTCGGCCAAATCCATACAAGTGGAGCTTGACTTGTCCTCACTGTATCACCGGATTTACGCGGATACTCCGCGGGATCGGTCCTTGTGTAGGAGATCACGCAGCGTTGCAAGGAACAATACGGCACGAATGTGCTGGTCGGCGAGCTGTCAAAGGCGCAGCGTCTGCCCCGTGCGCTGTGGGTGAGAGGAAATCGCCGCGAAAGATTTGAGAGGAAGGCAACTTTTCTGCGGGTTGGCTCGGCAGGAGTTCATGGACTTTGCACGGTCTTTCGCTGCGCCGGTGACGATGAACGAAATCGCATCATAATCACTGAGAAGATCTCCACAGGCGGGCAAATGAAGGGGCTGTCCACAGGCGCAACCCAAACGCTGCGTCCATGAGAGCACATGCTTCAAGCTAGATGCACACAACAAGAGTCGCAGAAACGGAGCCATCGACCACTCTTCAATGGCTGAATGGCGCGGCACAACGGGAGTCATAAGAATGGAAGCAATATGGAAAGCAGACGCAAGGCGGGGATGGGGCACAGGCAATCTCTCGAACAGAAACGCTCGCGCAAGCAAGAGAGCAATGTGACGGTGATCAATGCGCAGGAGTTGACGCAGCACAAGGAGGGAGGACGGATTGCGGCATGTTCCTTGGCCGCGCACAGCGAGACTGTGCGTTCCGAAGTCAATCGCTTGGCGGCGCTTGCTGGCATCAACATTGTGACTGGTCGTTCCGGGACCGCGCCGTCTGCTGTGCTCAATTTACGGGAAGTGGATGGAAGTATGCCGCAGGTAGAAGCTAGCTTTCACCCGGCCTACGCTCCGTACTTTGCATCTGGGTGTATAAGGCTTTCGTTGCGAGAGGAAGCGGAAGATGTCCTCGAACTGATGCTGGCGGCGGGATCCACCCAACGGGGTACCATCGTCGGAGTCATTGGAAGTCGAGGTGGAATTGGAGTCTCGACTCTAGCGAGTTGGTTGGCGCGGGAGATGGCACGTGAGAGGGAGACGTGCCTCCTCGACCTCGATCCGCTGTCTGCTGGCATCGATCTTCTTCTCGGCTTGGAAGGCGCACCGGGCCTGCGATGGTCCGATCTGGCAGAAGACAGCGGTGCCCTCGTTCCTGGCAGGCTAAATGCTGCCCTGCCATCGCTGGGCGCGCTGCGCGTTCTCAGTGCCGACCCCAGAGGCGGTGCGCCGCGCGGGGGAGGTCTCGGCGTCGATGCGATTGCCGCTCTTTCGCAGGCCAATGAGGTCACGGTGCTGGACATTCCACGATCCGGCATCGACGCGGGCACGAGGGAGCGGGAGTGGTTGGAGTGGTGCGACGTCGTCGTACTCATCGTGGGTGGTGGATTGCGGGAAATCCAGCAGGCGCGGCGGGCTATCAGTCTGCTGCCGGGCGAAACCCCGCTGGTTATCGTCGGGTCGGGCGTGAGTGGAGGTGAAGCTGCGGCGCTGGCCGAGGCGCTTGATGTGCCGCAAGTCATGCCGTTACGACGGTTGCGTACCTTGGACCAAGACCTCAGCCACGGCGTGCGGGTAGGCGATCGCACTCGTTGCGCCACCGCGCGGGATGTGTCCCGTATCGGGGTCATCTGCCGCGAGGCGGTGTGATGAAGCAGTTAAGTGACACACAGATCCGCCGAGCGCGCGCAATCCTCGCCGATGGCAAGGGCATTCCGGAAGCGCTGGCGGACACCGTTCCAGTGGCTGTTGGGGTACACGATGTTCTAGGTGTGCGCCGCCAGTTGCGCGCGGCGATTGGGGGTGCAGGCCCGATCCTGCAGCCGCTACTGGAGGATCCACAGGTGACGGACATCCTCGTGAACGGGGTCCATGGCGTATGGATTGATCGCGGCAGAGGTCTTGAAGCTGTTGCTGTGAGCACCGGTCTTCTCGATACACCACAGCAGGTGCGCGACCTTGCGGTGCGTTTGGCTGCGGCAAGTGGGCAGCGCCTCGATGATGCCAGTCCGATTGTGGATGGCACCCTGGAAGGGGGCCTGCGTCTGCATGCTGTTCTTCCTCCTCTGGCGTGGGAGGGTCCGTTCATTTCGTTGCGGTCTCACCGGGCTGTGACGTTGAGTTTGGACGAGCTTGTAGCGAGCGGTACCGTGCCGGTTGAGTTGGCTGCAGTTCTGGTTGCTCTGCTCAACAGCCACGCCAATGTCATGATCTCTGGTGCGACAGGATCTGGAAAGACGACGCTGCTTTCGGCGCTCCTCTCGCAGGTATCGGCGGCTGAACGCATACTCATCATTGAGGAGGCGGCCGAGTTGCGCCCGCGCCATCCGCATGCGATTCACCTACAGGTGAGGCATGCCAATGTGCAGGGAAGTGGCGAAGTCGGCATGGTTGACCTGGTACGAGCGGCGCTGCGCATGCGGCCGGATCGGATTGTTCTGGGTGAATGTCGTGGTGCGGAGGTTCGGGAGGTGCTTTCGGCCCTTAACACGGGCCATGAAGGCGGTTGGGCAACGGTCCATGCCAATTCTGCACATGACGTGCCAGCTCGATTAGTTGCTCTGGGTGCTCTCGCGGGCATGACGGAGGCAGTGGTTGCGGCCCAGGCGGCTAGCGCGCTTGATGCCGTTATCCATATTGACAAGAACAATGGGCAACGTTGCATCAGTCAGGTCGCCACGTTGGAGCGGCGCGGCGACGAGCTGGTGACTTGTGACGCATTGAAGTGTGTCGATGGCGAGGAGGGACAGCGACGTGTCGTTCCCGGCCCAGGGTGGCCGCGTCTAGCACGCAGGCTTGCATTGAGAGAAAGTATATGAAGCTGATTGGTTTCCTTTTACTGCTGACCGCCTGGTATTGGACTCCGTCTTATCCCCGCCGTGCAGGTGCGCAGGCCGGAGTGCAGCAAACGGCACTCATTCGAAGGCTGTTGCGCGGTGGGAAGCCTTTTCCGTGGCCGTTGGCGGGAAGCTCTCCGCCGCAATACGAATCTGGTGTGGGGCAGGGAGCTCGTTCCGATTTGGGGCACTCGTCCGGTGGATATGAGGCAGGGGGTGGCCCAGGCTTTTCTGGCGGGGAGAGCTCGCAAGGGATGCGAAAGGTGACCTTGCGGCGGTTGACGCGGAGCGTCCGTCCGGTGCGTGAGCCCGAAATCGGTCTTTTGGTTGCGGAGGCTGCGACTCGATTGCGATGCGGTGCGAGCTTCGAACAGGCCTGGCAAAAGACTTTCGAGCGTACAGACATTGCCGACAGATACAAAACGGGCGTCGATAGCGCTGGTGTGCCTCACGGTCTGCGCGCGCTGCAGAGATCATCAAGTAGCACGGAGCTGATGTTCGCCATCCCGGCTGCGGTTGCCGTGTGTCGGCTGAGCCATCTGACCGGAGCGCCAAGCGCGGATGTATTGGAGGCGTGTGCGGGCGGCATCACCGAGGTAAGTGAGGCGGCAGCAGCACGCAGGGTGGCCCTTGCTGGGCCACGGACGAGCGCGCGGATGCTTGCCCTTCTACCTTTGCTTGGCTTACTCCTCGGATATGTGTTGGGGTCCAACCCTCTGGCGTTTCTTCTGAGTACGAATATAGGACGAGTCTGCCTCCTTGTAGGTTTCGCCTTTGAACTGGCGGGAATCGTGTGGGTGCGGCACTTGGTTAAACGAGCGGAAGAAGGCTCATGATGACTGCCTCCACGCCGAGTCTTGCAGCCTCGTTGCTGGCGGCCTGGGCTGCATGCGGCCTATTGGCACTGGCGCTCACGGCGAGAACTCCAAACGGGAGGCGGAGGCCCTCGAATCGTCCGACGCTACTCGCCCATGTCGACGAGGCAATGATCCTGGATATTGCACAAGCGGCATTACAGGGCGGTACATCCATACCGGGTGCACTCCTTGCCATCCATGAAGCGGTAGCGGAGAGCGAGAGCGCGGGGCTCGACGTCGCGGCGCGGACGCTGCTTCTGGGCGGAACGTGGGAGGAAGTATGGGGCCAGGTACCGGCGCGTTTTCAAAGCCTGCGTGACGCGCTTCAACCCGCATGGGAAGATGGCGCGGCTCCATCCGCGCTGCTTCGACAGGCCGCGGAAGGTATTCGACAGGGGCGGAGTAGGCGTGCCCGTGAAGCCGCGGCTCGGCTTGGAGCTCACCTGGTGTTACCGCTGGGCCTGTGCTTCTTACCGGCCTTCGTGATGCTTGGCATCGTACCGGTTATCGCTTCGGTTGGGCTTTCGCTGTTTCACTAGACGAGTGCGGCCGAGGCGCCGACACGCGTCCCACTGGGCATCGTTTCGGGCGCTGGCACGGGCCATTACGCAGGAATCCGGATCCATAGAGTGCGCGGCGAAACCGGTTTGGATGCGCGTCGACGTCGCTGTGGCCTGCCGGGAAGCGAGGGGCGCTTTCAAGTTGCGACATGCACGGGACGCTTGGCGGGTGGGAGCCGCGAGTCCATCTGTTACCTTCCCGGGGCGTTGTACCTTCATTCCCAACCGGTGGCAACCGTGAGTCCGTCCATTACGCATTCCCTCGGCCGAGTCTCCGGCATTGAAGAGTGCCTTGCCGACTGCTGGTCAGCGTAGTTCGTCGAAGACTCTCACCTGGCGCTGTATCCACAGATCGCGTTATGTCGTGCGGATTCACAGGAGCTTCTAGCGGCTGGTCTGCTGTGCCCGCGAAACGGGAGAGTGGTAGTACCGCGCCACAAAGGGTGGCGCCAAACATTGGAGGAAACAATGTCTATGCAACTCGGAGGTTTTCTGGAGGACACCAGCGGCGAAGCCGGTATGGCAACGGCTGAGTACGCGATAGGGACCGTCGCCGCCACATCTTTCGCAGGGCTTCTGGTGTGGATGATGAAACAATCCTGGGTCAAAGAGGGGTTGGTGTCGATCTTCAAAGCAATCTTCAAGTTCTAGCCGTAGAAGCGAGCGGGGAGGCGGCTGGGAACATCCCGACGGTCGCCTTCCTGCTCGCTACCCAAACTGATTGGTTGCATCTTGCCATCGGCAGTTGTACACAACGGAGCCAATTCTCCACCTCGCTGAAGGGCGCTTTCGCAGCCTTGCCGAAGGGCGCTGAGCCGCAACGGCTTGCTACGGACGTAAGCTCTGCTCTGCCTGCAAGGCTGAACTTGGCTTCGCGCGTTTATCGGCGACGGGTGGCGGGGTTTGGACCGCCACCTGCGTGGTCGATTCTCACGTTCGTTGCAGGCACATGTTTGCCACACACATGATCGGGAGATTGCGTAGTGTGCGATTGCCGAGGGCGGTTGCCATAACAAAGGAGAAAAACAATGTGGTCACATAAGCACGAGTCAGCTAGCCCAGTTTCATCGGAGCGTGGCATGGCGACCGTCGAAATCGCGCTTGGGATGATTCCGATAACGGTCATGATCATCGTCGTACTTGCCGCTGGCTCCCTTGTCCATTCCTACATGCAAGCGCAGGATGCCAGCCGTATGATCGCGAGGTCGGTTGCACTGGGAGAATCGCCCGATGTAGCACACTCGGCTGCTGCGCAGGAGTCCAATATGACCGTTGCCATCGAGACCGAGGGTGAATATGCCCAGATCACGGTTACCGCGAAGCCTGGCGGAGTACTCGCGCCGCTTGGTTCCGGTCCACTGGGTATCGACATATCCGCCACGACTGTGGCCCGGCTCGAATCGGGGGTGACGCTGCCATGAACAGATGCGTCAATGGCAGAGGCAGGAGTGCCGCCGTTGGGAGCAGGGTGCGGAAGCATCGGGGTGCTGCGCCACTTCTATCAATCGGCCGCAGTAGACACGGGTCGGCTTGCGTAGGTTGCGGAGGAGGAAGACCGGCGATGTCGCTTGTTGAAGTCGAGAGCTCTAGTCTCTCGGGCTCGGGCGATCAGGTCGGGCCGGGTGATCAGGTCGGGCCGGGTGGCCTATTCGGGCCGGGTGGCCTATTCGGGTCGGGTGGCCTATTCGGGTCGGGAGATCCGAGGGAGGTTAGCGCGCATACGCTGCTCAAAGGGTCTGTGGCACCCTGCCAAGACCGCGAGTCGGTGCAGCGGAGCATTAGTTGGCATGCCGGTGACACACGAAGTGAGCGGCCGAGAGCCTCCCCGGAGGTCGGGGCTGGAACAGTGCTCGCGGTGGGTGTGTGCCTTCTGGCGGGCATGCTCGCGGTCCTGCTCCTGTTTGTGGGAAGTGTTGTCAGTGTCAAAGAACGGACACAGGATGCAGCGGACCTAGGCGCGCTTGGCGGCGCGCAGGTCTTCCAGGAGTCTCATGACGGCGAACAAGCCTGTGCCGCGGCGGCCATGATCGTGCAGCGGAATAGAGCAGAGTTGGTGGAGTGCACAATGAGTGGCGAATATGCCACAGTGAAGGCACGCACGGTGGCGGTGTGGCATTGGGTGAGTTTCACTGCGCAGGCAACGGCCGGTCCGGCGGACGCGCCACCCGAGTGAACGCTCACACCCCCGGGCAAGAGTCCGCACCCCTGAATGAACGCCCGAGTCACCTGAGCGAACTCCTGCGCCCCCCAAGGGTTCAGTGCCACCCCAGAGAAGGCCTGCACCACCCAAGTGGAAGCCTCAGTTGCCTGAATCCCACAGGTACCGCAGCTTCATGGCTGCGGCTACCCGGAAGCTGCATCGTGGGTTGTAGTGGTACGTGCGTGACCTTTCGATGCGGCGCCGAGGATGCGGCAACAAGAACAGATGTGGTGCCAAGAGTACAGGTCATTTAGCAGGGACAAGCTCGTATCCGGCGTTTGCTCACCATCTCGGCATGGTACACGTCACTCTGTAGGGGCAGCCTCCTGCAGAGAGGGCAAGAGCAGGCGGAGTAGCTGAATTGCGCCCGCCTTGGATAACGGCTCGTTGTTGTTCCCGCATTTTGGTGACTGGACACAGCGCGGACAGCCCGTCTGGCACGAACAAGTCTCCAGAGTGCGCAAGGTCGTTTGGATCCAACGGGTGGCGGAATCGAAACCGCGGCGTGCGAAACCTGACCCACCAGCGACGGCGTCGTGCACAATAACCGTTGCCTCGCCCGTTTGCGGGTGGACAGCGGTGGAAAGGCCGCCAAGATCCCAGCGGTCGCAGGTAGCAAAAAGAGGAAGGAGGCCAATCGCAGCGTGTTCGGCGGCGTGCAACGCCCCCGGCAGATCCGCGGCCGGAATCCGTTCTTGTTTCAGCGTGGCGGCGCTTATCGTCCACCAGGTACCAGTTGTTTCGAACTGACGTAGAGGCATCGTCAGTGGTACAGAGCCCAGGTACATCCCGTCATGGGAGCGGCGGATGTCATAGCCCGTGACGCGGGAGGAGACAATGACCTGGCCGACGGCCCAAGTCCCGCAGGAGAGATTGACCGAGGATGTGGTCTCAAGGATCTCGACTCGATGTTCTTCACGGGAATAGGTGCGGATCTCCTCTTCGCGGTGGGGGTGCACCACCGCAGTGTCGGAGTCTAATTCGTCGACTTGGTAGGGGATGCCCTGGTGAAGATAAATGGCCCCCGGATACACGGTGGTGTCAGCGCGTTCGCGGCCAACGGTGCCCAGAAGTGCACCGTCCTCGGAGTTGATGATGGAAACGGTGCTCGCTTCACCGCGTACGCTGACCGTGTCGTGTGCTTGGGTGCCCAAGGCCGTATTCCAATACCAACCGGTTGGTCTTTTCCGCAAGAGCTCTCCGGCGGCGAGATCATCGAACAGAGTGGTGTCGGCAAGCCCGAACAAGGCGGCGTCCTGCGCGACCAACGGTAGCTCGGCTGCCGCCGCGCATAGCTGCGGTACGAGAACATTCGGATTAGCAGGGTCAAACACATTGACCGCAGCCGGAGGCTGGCGAAAACTGTCCGGATGTGAGAGAAGGAACTGGTCCAGTGGGTTGTCACGTCCGATGAAAACCGATAACCCGGCCTGCCCGGCTCGCCCAGCGCGCCCGGTCTGCTGTGCGAAAGAGGCGTGGGTGCCAGGCCAACCGGTAACGACGACGGCGTCCAGTCCGGAGATATCGATGCCCAGTTCAAGGGCATTGGTGGTCACCAATGAACTGAGAGTTCCATCGCGCAGCGAACCCTCCAGCTCACGTCGCTCCTCGGGAAGATAGCCACCGCGATAAGCAGCGACCCGGTTACGGACCTGAGGCGCGTGATTGGCCAGGTAGTCGCGCGCGATCTCGGCAACACGCTCAGTTCCGGCACGCGATCGAACGAAGGTGAGACAGCGCGCCCCGGCTGCCACCAATGTTCCGGTCAACTCACCGGCTTCCGTGTTAGCGGCGCGGCGAGGCCTCTCCTCGCCGGCGAACTCGATATCGGGGTCGTATCGCCGTTGGTCTGTGGGAACGCCCGTCTCGCCCTGACCTGATGTTGTCGTGTCTTCTTGCCCGTTTGGGCTGGTGACTAGGGGTGCCTGAGAAAGCCGGGGGTCGCGAGTGCCTGGAGGAAGTCCAGCGGCTGCTCGTCCCTGCCCCATGCCGGTTCCGTCACGGCCGTTGTTTGCGTCGTCGAGCTCACGGCACTGCCACAGCACGGTTGTCTGCGCTCCGCGTGGGGCGCCGTCGTCGGCAATCCCGACCACCGGCCCTAATGCCTCGCCGAGCATTCGCTCGGCAGCTGATTCAGGGTCATCGCTGGTCGCGGACAGGAAAACCACGACCGGTCTTGCCCCGTAGTGCGCCGCCATACGCAGGAGTCGGCGTAAGGTCAGGGCGACGTGCGCGCCAAATTGACCGCGGTAGGTATGGAACTCATCAACAACGATCAGATGAAGACCACGCCACAGACGTGTCCAATTCTGCTGTCGAGCCAGTAAGGCATGATGCGCGAAGTCTGGATTCGTCAAGATGATGTCCGCGTAGTCGCGCGCCCACGAGCGTTGCGGCAATTCAGAGTCGCCATCAACCGTGGAAACGCCGATCTGAGGATCCACGATTCGGCACAGGGTACGCAGCGCATCCAATTGGTCGGCAGCCAAGGCCTTGGTGGGAGACAAGTACAGGGCAGTTGGTCTGCGGTGCAGGCGAGACAGTGAGACCTCGTTCCGCTCAAACCTGACGAGTTCTGCAAGAAAAGGCACCCACGCCGCGAGTGACTTGCCGGAGCCCGTACCCGTAGCGATAACGGTGTGGAGTCCCGCGTGAATCGACTCCGCCGCCTCCGCCTGATGAATCCAGGGGCGTTCCACCCCCTGCCTTGTCAACGCGTGTCGAACCGCAGTGGGAATCCATTCGGGCCAACGGCTAGTGCGACCGGGACGTTCGGGTTGCTCAATGATTCCCGTAATCTGGCCGGGAGTCGCATGGCCACGTAGAACATCCAACAAGTTGGTCACCCGTCAACCCTATGGCATCAAGCGGCTTCTCTGGGGACGGCATGCCATCGGGTTGCCATCGATACTTTGGTCGGCCGGTACCGTCTTGCACGATTCCGATATCGGTACAATGAGTCGGCCATTGACGCGAGTGTTGCGACTCCGGTTACCTCTGTCTTGAAACCGGTAGGACGGCCCACCGCTCACATTGCCCCCACTTCCGGTAGGCCATCCTTGATACTCGGGGCGGCGCGCGGAGCAGCCGACGCTCGCTGGGCAGCGCCTCAGGACATCCTTGATACTCGGGCAGTGCTGATACCCGACTCGCGAGTCGCGACGTGTGGAGACGAGCGCACCGAACACTTCCGAGAGTGCACTGCCTGCTCAGAGAAGAGCGCACCGCATACTCAGCCGAGAATAATAGGGGCGAGAACATTGCCTGTTGTGCGAGTGGTGGGTGGAGTTCATTCGGCTGTCTTCCACCCCCCGGCGAATTCTCGGATGTCCAATTCGTCCTTCGGGCGGTCCATATGTTTTGCCTGTCTTCCCCCGGCAAATTCGTTGAGGACTTTAGTCCCAAGTGTTCTATAAGGTGCGGCGTTGTGGCTTATGCGTGACGCAATATGTTGGGTAGCACGCGCGTGTCTACCACTACATGTAGTGGTACATGGCCTATGTTGGACAACGCGCCTCGGGGTGTTCCGAGGTGCACACTGATAAATGCAGTACTGGTACGCATAGTGCCTATGAATAATGTGCTGGTGCGGCCGTCGCCTCAGTCGCCCGGGGTGGTGCTCGGTAGAGGCTGCGACTACCAACAATCGGCGTTCGTTGGAGGGAACATAGATATGGCAGAGAATACGAACCGCGTTGAGATTGACGCCATTGAGACGGTCAATGAATATCTTGATCGCTCTGATTGGCGTGTCAATGCCAACGCCAATCAGGACTATTCCCTGGGTGGTCTGGTCCTGAACTCCGCCGGCAAGACCATCGCGAACTACTGGCTCACCCAGGTGTACAGCCCCGAGGAGGGAAAGGCGCATCGTAACGGCGACTATCACATTCATGATCTGGACATGCTCTCCGGATACTGTGCTGGTTGGTCCTTGCGCCGTCTACTCGAAGAGGGGTTCAATGGCGTCAGCGGTGCCATTGCTTCAGCACCGCCCAAGCACTTCTCTTCTGCCTGCGGTCAGATCGTGAACTTCCTCGGCACACTGCAGAACGAGTGGGCGGGAGCGCAGGCGTTTTCCTCCTTCGATACCTACATGGCGCCCTTCGTCCGGCTCGACAACATGGCATTTGCCGAGATCAAGCAGTGCATCCAAGAGCTGATCTACAACCTCAATGTCCCGTCTCGCTGGGGAAGCCAGTGCCCCTTCACGAACCTGACCTTCGATTGGACATGCCCGGCTGATATCGCGGATAACCACCCCCTCATCGGGGAGGAGGTCTGCGACTTCACCTACGGTGAGCTTCAGCACGAGATGGACCTGATTAATCGCGCGTACATGGAAGTTATGACCGAGGGCGATGCCGATGGCAGAGTCTTCACCTTCCCCATTCCGACCTACAACATGACGAAGGACTTCGACTGGGACTCTGAGAATGCCAATCTGCTCTTTGCGATGACTGCCAAGTACGGTCTCCCCTACTTCCAGAATTTCATCAATTCGGAACTTGATCCGGGGATGATCCGTTCAATGTGCTGCCGTTTGCAACTCGACTTGCGGGAACTCCTTAAGCGCGGCAACGGCCTGTTCGGTTCGGCTGAGCTGACCGGTTCCATCGGCGTCGTCACCATTAACACGGCCCGACTCGGTTATCTCTACAAGGGTGACGAGGCCGCTCTCTACGCCCGCCTCGACCACTTGATGGATTTGGCGAAGTCCACGCTGGAGAAGAAGCGCGTCAAGGTGCAGCAGTTCATGGACCAGGGGCTTTATCCCTACACCCTGCGCTACTTGGGGCATCTCAACAACCATTTCTCCACCATCGGAGTCAACGGTGTTAACGAGCTGATCCGTAATTTCACCGACGACGCCCACGACATTGCCGACGAGTGGGGTCACGCTTTTGCGGTGCGTCTGCTGGAGCATGTGCGCGAGCGCCTTGTGGCGTACCAGGAGGAGACGGGCAACCTGTACAACTTGGAAGCCACTCCCGCGGAAGGCACCACTTATCGATTCGCGAAGGAAGACCGCAAGCGTTACGCGGGCATTTTGCAGGCCGGCACCGACGATGAGCCGTACTACACGAACTCCTCTCAGCTGCCTGTTGCCTACACCGACGACGCCTTCGAAGCCCTCGAGAAGCAGGCGGATCTCCAGTCCCTGTACACAGGTGGCACGGTCCTCCACCTGTACATGAACGAGCGGATGAGCTCTGCAGAGGCATGTAAGCGGCTGGTTCGGCGTGCGCTGACGAACTTCCATCTGCCCTACATCACCATTACGCCAACCTTCTCCATCTGCCCGGTGCACGGTTACCTTGCCGGTGAGCATCTGACATGCGAGAAGTGTGCGGAAATGAACCCGTCGGCGGAGCCGCAGGTCTGCGAGGTGTGGACGCGGGTGATGGGCTACTTCCGTCCCGTCCAGTCTTTCAATATCGGCAAGAAGGGTGAGTACCACGAGCGTGTGACCTTCAAGGAGGGTGCGCTTGCCAGCCGCGCTTTGCACGGTGACAAACTAGTCGATTCGTATGACGAATTCCAGGCGCAACTCAAGCAGGAAGCCAAAGCGTGATCAATCGCGACCAACAGGTTGACTGGCCGGTAGCCTCTGGTGCGACCGGCCCGTCCGACCGTTGTTCACAGTCGGAATCCGCGACTACTTCTGCCACGCCGTTGGCAGCCGCCGCTACGCGGTCGGCCGCCTCAGCCGTCGCAGGTAGATTGAACTCACTTTCCGCACCTGTAGCGGACGATGTGGCGATTGCCGGGTTCGTCCCGCTGTCCAGTGTTGACTGGCCGGATCATCTTGTTACCACGGTGTTCTTGCAGGGGTGCCCTTGGCGGTGCCCCTATTGTCAGAACTCGGAGATCTTGGATTCCCGCACACCGGGCATCGTGCCGTGGCAGGAGGTGACGATTCACTTGCGGCGGCGTCGAGGCCTGCTTGACGGCGTCGTCTTTACCGGAGGCGAGGCGCTGCGACAGGCGGCGCTGATCCCTGCCATGCGCGAGGTGCGTGATCTGGGATTTCAGGTAGGCCTGCATACCGGAGGCGCCTATCCCAAGCGTCTCCGGGAAGCACTGGAATTGACGGACTGGGTGGGGTTGGATGTTAAGGCACTGCCCGATGACTACCGTTCCGCTGCCGGGGTCGCCGCAGGTGACAAGGCCTGGGAGTCGCTCGACATTATGCTTGCCATCCATGAACAGCGTGCCGGTTCCACTTTTCCGCTCGATTACGAAGTGCGGACCACCGTGTATCCGGGATCGCCTTCGGCTGAACACTTCACCGCCATGGTCGAGACCCTGCGTGCCCGTGGTGTTAGGCGCTTCGCCCTGCAGGAGGCGCGTACGACCGGTACCGATCCGATTTTTCAGGAGATGGCCCGGCGGTGGGACATGCCTGCGTGGCGGAGGCGATTCACAGACTTGACGGTGATTGCGCAGAATGTGGGCTTTGATTGGGTGGAGGTTCGCGACGTGTGATAGCACCGCTTTCTTCGTGAGGGACCGGTGGTGTGAAAAGGTAGGGCTTATGTCGCGGGAGCATTTGGTGGCTGATGGGTACTCTGTTGGGCTCTGTGCTCTGCCTCCCAAATTTGGGAACATGGCTGCCCGGGCCGTTGTCCTTGGATTGACGGTTGGAATATGCGACGCTTGACTTGGCGTGAGCGTGTGACGCGAGTCATGTTGACAAGTTGTGGTGCTCTCATGTCGGCCGCAATGTCTTCAATAAGCAAACACGCCTCATATGATATGTACCTGGGGGAATAGACTGTACAAATCAATTGCAACTTCTATAATCTCGTACAAGACGTGAACTTAGATATGTTAGTACGACAGCGTTTTGGCTGGTCACGCAAGTGGCAAAGTTGAGACTCGAGGTTTTTCTTTGTTGTAGCATACTGCCAAGCTTGGCCTTGAACTTGTTCAATTGGGCCAACGACGATCACATTCTGGGGGCGAATGCGATGAGTAGTATAAAACATACATTCTCTTTAATGTGGGAAGAACAAACTGCGACAATACTTCGAAGGTTCCAGTGTTTGAACGCGGGCCTGAGTCGATCATCGTGGACCGGCCGCACCACGCAGTGTCGAACTTTTGGTGGGATACTCGCGGTACTTGTCTCAACGATGCTTGTACTGGGATCGGTGATCTGGCCATGGCACACCACGCCGGCACAGGCAGCAGAGGTAACGGTTCCACTTGGCGAGACCGTTGCCAGTGTCTCCAACGTGACGATGAAAGAGGAACCCATCGGGGGCGGATACTCCAACGAGTACTACGCCAACCGATACGGCGGTGTACGCTACTCACCAGTTTCGGGCGGCAACTACCTCTACCAGACCACCACGGAAGATGTGACCGGCTCCCAACAAGAGTACGCGCTCTTCGCCTACGGTTGGGGGACCAACCAGAGTAGTGCCGGACCAACAGCTGACCTGCAGACGCAGAGTTCGGTCGGTTTCCGCCCCGGTGAGACCTCCGCGGTGGAAGTCGGGAAATCCTTCCTTGTGGGCGATATGCGTCACTGGAACAATCCCATTTTCACCACCACCGATTCGCGCTACAAGGACGACGACGGCAATGGTGGTTCGCTCCTGTACGGCAATATCAATGTTGCTCTCGGCCAGAACCCGGACGGCACAGTGGCTATTGATTCCGCCTTCCCATTTACGCTGCATGAGACAGTGAACACCTGCCGGTCCACTTTTGACGCCGATGGGAACTACGTGGAAGACGGCTCCGGGCGCTACGCGATGAACAGTGCCGGACAGGTCGGTCTTCGCGCCACCTGGACCGGATGGGGATGGTCCTCCGACTACCACTACGCATATGATCGCTCCGGCATCCTGCGGTCCTTCCCTGCCGGTGACGTTGCTGCTGCGGGAGAGGACAACGGCGCGCTATACGGGAAGAACGGCCGCTCCTGCGAGGATGACTATCTCACCATTGCCACTGATCGGTCCGACACAGCATGGACGGATCCTACAACAGGCATACAATACAAGCTCAAGTTGTGGGGTTTCGTCAACAAGGGAGCGGATTGGCAGGCTTGTGCAGCCGAGCTTGATGAAGCGGACATTGTTGATCTTGAGGCAGGCTTTGTTACGAAGGAAGCCGCGCAGACGTACGGGTGCCTATACGGTTCCATGGAACAGGTCCGTGAGGTGACGTTCCAGAAATACGCCACCACGGCCGAGCAGTGGCAGGACACGGAGATCCCCACCTTCACCTACAGTAATCTCTCCGAAGTTGGTTCGGTGGCGGCCGAAACCTGGAGCCCCATGGGGTCCATGACGCCGTCGGGCTGGGGCACCACCAACATGGCGGTTGACAGCAAGACATACGAGTTGCTCGCGCCGGATGACCGCGCCAAGGTACAGGAGGATACCCCGGTTCCCGCCTTGACGGACAGCTCCTCTGGATGGCGACTAGCCGACATTGTCTGTACATACGGTGACGACGGCAATATCCTCCTGGACCGCAACGGAAACCCGTTCGACTCCACTGCCGACAATCCGACACCTAATATCGATATCGACGCTGGAACGCTAGCGCTAGACAGTACCGATTTGGCGGACAACGTCAACGACACGAATATCACCTGCACGTACCACAATGAATACGAGGCGAAATCACGCCTGACCCTGGTCAAGGCATTGCAGGGTGACGTTCCCGACGGCGTGACGGCTGACCAGTGGACGGTGACGGCCAATGGTACCGACACCATGACCAGTGATACGGCAGTTTCCGGACGTTCGGGAAGTGAGGCTGTGACCAGCCAAGTCGTCCCCAGCGGTTCATACCAGCTGTCGGAGAGTGCGCCAGCCGACGTCTACGGTTTCGAATTGGTTGAGGACTGGAGTTGCGCGGACGCCGATGGTGCAACGGTCGACGTGAGCGACAGCGTAGTGAACCTTGCCGACGACGCCGACGTCACCTGCACCGTCACGAACCAGCTGCGTACCGGCAGCCTGCAAATCAGCAAGGAGATCGACGACCCGCTGGGTGGACTCGCTGATACAACAAAGACCTATGACATTTCCTACGACTGCGGTACCGCGAACGGAGTGGACTACTCGGGAACACGTACGGTAAGCGCGGGGGAAACGGTGCAGATTGACGGTATCCCTGCCGGTCTGACCTGCACGGTTTCGGAGGAGACCCCGGATGGCGGTCTTACGAACTCGTCCTACCACTGGGCAGAGCCGACCTTCTCCGCGCAGGACGTGGTGACCGTTGGCGATGACACCGTCAGTGTGACGGTTACCAACCACATCGCCCAGGAGACGGGATTGCTGCAGATCAGTAAGAGGGTGCTACCGGAAGACGGCGTTGCTCAGCCGGGCTATACCGGTGAGCGAGCCTTCCCCATTGACTACTCCTGCCAGCTGGACGGCTCCGGGGTAGCCTCCGGTACGGTGGAGCTTGCCGATGGCGAATCAACCACGGTGACGGTGCCCGCCGGGGCGACATGCACAACAAGCGAAGATGTTCCCACCGTCGAAGATGGCGATTTTGCAACTCCCGCTTACGAATGGACACGCAACAACATCGTTGATCAGACGGTGACCGTCGCTGCGGATGCCACGGCCTCCACCACGGTGGAGAACTACTACACGGTGGTCCTTGTTCCGTTGAACCTGACGAAGCAAGTCGTGGGCGGGGGATATCTCGGGACCGCGGCTGACGGCTCGACCCATACCTTCACGATCACTGCGGATTGTGGTGCGGGCTTCACCTATACGGAGGAAGTGGCAGCCGACGAGACAGTGACCGTTCAAGTTCCGCGTGGCACCACCTGCCAGATCAGTGAGAATGCAGACGGCGCTGACGACGACTTCGCCGACGACGTGCTGGATGCCGATCACGAATGGGACCCGGCAGCCACGGAGTACGTGGATGCAAATGGGCAAGCCCTCGAGAACAATCTCATCGCTATCTCTTCTGCGGGCGGTGAGACCGCCAAGGTCATAAATCACACTACTGCGGCCTGGGGCGGGATTGCCGTGACAAAGGTAGTTCCGCAGACCGAGGGTCTAGTAGCCGGAACCGCCTTTGATTTCGACATCGCTTGCGATGCCCCGGCACAGGGAGATGACGAGAACTACACTGCCCATATCTCCCTGGCAGTCGGCGAAGTCTGGCGCAACACGGGTGCCCCGCTTGCGGCGGGTACCACCTGTACGGTGACCGAAGAGTCGTTGACGGGCACATCCACCGGGCTTGTCGATTCGTCATACCGGTGGGCGTCCACCACCATCGATCCCGATGATGGAGTGGGGAACACGGTGGAGGTAGATGGAACGACGGCGACGGTTGTGGCGCATGCCGCCAGTTCCGACGCAGGGCGTCCCTACCCGCGTGTGACCTTCACTAACACCTACGAACGCGTCTACTCGACTATCGGGGTGGAAAAGATTCTCAATACTCTGGACAGCGATCCGAGTGTGGGTACGACGACCACCTTCACTGGCACCTGGACATGTAGCTACGGCGGTGGCGCAACGGAGGTCTCCGGAACCTGGAGCCGGACTGGAGCAGGGGCCGCCACATTGACAGTGACCTCGGGTGACGCCGTCCTCTCGGAAGGCAATACGCGTGCTTCCGTGCTGCTGGGTTCCAACTGCTCCATTACCGAGGACGACCCAGGATATCCGGACCCCGCGAATCACTCCTTCTACTGGCAGAATCGCCAAGCGGGTGAACCCATCACCGTCAGTGCGGATGCCAGCGCCAACACGCTGACCTACACGAACACGGTCGGCAAGTACTTGGCGGGGCTGACAATCACGAAAACGGTGAACGGCCCGGGTGCGGGTGAGGGATACGCTGCAGGTTCCTTCACGGTTCACTATGAGTGCACCTCGCAGGCGGGGCACACCGTATCGGGTGATGTGGCCCTGAGCGATCTCTCGTCCCAGCTCGTCTCGGATGTCCCCGCCGGCTCTACCTGCACGGTGTCGGAATCCGAGAATCTGCCGACGCCGATCGATCCCTATCGTTGGGATACGCCGTCCTTCACAGTGAGCGGTGATGGTGTCACCGGAACTACCACGAGTGATGGGGCAGTCACCTTCACCCTGCCGGATGAAGGTGAACCGGAAGTCGGCGTCGAAGTGACGAACTCGCTGTCTGCGCGCACGGGATCAGTGACGGTTGCGAAGACGGTGGCCGACGAGAACAAACAGGGTTATACGGGAACAACCTTCCCGGTCTCACTGCTGTGCACACCGCCGGGAGGAGATGCGGCTACGGTGATGGGTACGGCCGATCTTGGCGATGGCGATAGCGTCACCTTTGAGGTGCCGCTCGGCTCCACCGGATGCTCGGTGACCGAGGCCACGATCAGCGGCGGGCTGCAGGACGACTCCTACGCCTGGGGGACGCCGGACTTCTCCGATCCTCTCGCCAACGTTGGTGAAGGCGATAATGGCACGCTCACGGTGACGAACCACATCGAGCGCCGATTCGGCACTATCAGCCTGAGCAAACGGATCACTGGTGAAGGCGATGCTGCTGCACAAGGAGGGGCTGTTACCTATACGGGCAGCTTCGTATGCACCCACGCCGGAGACTCTGACATCAGCGGCACCTGGAGTGTGACCGGTGCGGGAGTCGCTACCGTGATCGCCACGGTCAACGGGACAGAAGTTGATCTCGCAGCCGATAACAGTGTGCTGCCGCTGGGGGCAAGCTGTACCCCGGCGGA
This sequence comes from Actinobaculum sp. 352, assembly GCF_003957265.1. Lineage (NCBI taxonomy): Bacteria > Bacillati > Actinomycetota > Actinomycetes > Actinomycetales > Actinomycetaceae > Actinobaculum > Actinobaculum sp. 352. Next base: position 97,456 of record NZ_RQSN01000005.1, read on the forward strand.
GGACCCGGTTAACGATCCGCCCAATGCGGGCGACCCATCCTATGTATGGGGCGCTGCCGGTGATAGCGCTGCGGTTAGTGACGCCGTCGTCGCTGCGGATATCACCAACGAAATGACGGTGACCAACGAGGTGGTCCAGGAGACCTCCACCGTGCATATCAGCAAGGAGGTCACAGGTGAAACCGCTGGCCTGGCGAACGCCGACCAGACGTTTACCGTGTTCGCCACCTGTACCGATGAGGGCAACGACTCTTTCGATCCGCGCGTTGTGGAACTGACCAATGGTCAGACGGCGGACTTCCCGCGCACACTGCCACGTGGCTGGACGTGCCGGCTTTCCGAGGAGTCGCTGACGCAAGACATGCTCAAGGATGTCTCCTACGCGTGGGGCACTCCGGTTTTCGAGGTGACCATTGACGGTGTCACCACCGAGACAGACACCTTCGTGGTCGAGGGCGATGAAATCTCGATCAAGGTCAGCAATCCGATTACGCGCGTGCGTGGCAGCCTGGAGATCCGCAAGGAACTTGGCGCCACCGCGGCACAGGATGGCATCGTCAATGACGGGACCGCGTACAGTGGCTCCTACACCTGCAGCTATGACGGCGAGGAAATTGCCAGTGGCACGTGGAGCGTCGACGGCGCCGGTACGGCCACTTTGACAACATCGGACGGTGAAGAGCAGGGCGAGCTTCCGCTGACCGCGGTATGTACTGCGAACGAGGACACCCCGGCAGACTCCGCACTGCGCGATACGTCGTATACGTGGCTCGATCCGGTGGTCACCTACTCGGGTCCGAATGTGGAATCCGGGGCGACAGTGGAAGCGGACTCTCCGGCACTTATCACTGTGACGAACGATGCGACACGCGTCTATTCGGATCTGCGTATTGAGAAGATTTACAGCGGAGTGGATGGCGACGGCACAACGGCTGGACTTGCCGACGGTGCCGAGGTCCTCATCTCCTATACCTGCGTTGCTGCAGATGGCAGCACAGTGGAGGGGCAGACCACTCTTCCCGCCTCTGGCGGTGCCATTGCCACACCGGATCTGACGGCGGCGCGCATCCCCGCAGGTTCCGAGTGCTCGATCCAGGAACAGACGCTTACCGATGACTTGCTCAGCGATAAGTCATATGGATGGAACACACCGGTATACGAGGTGACGCCCGACGAGGGTGGTGAGTTCGCGGGCGGTAACTCGGTGACAACCGAACCGGAGGCTACCGCGGTACTGCGGGTGACGAATGAAACCACACGCAGGTACGGTGCCCTTGAGATCGTCAAGGACATCCCGGAGGGCTCCACGGCCACCTTCGGGAACGTCTATTCGGGCGAATGGACGTGTACAGCGCAGGACGGCACGGTAGCCGCCGGAGAATGGACGGTGACCGGACGAGGAGACGCCACCCTGACTGGCGCGGACGGTTCAAACCCGGCGCGTATTCTTGCCGATTCTTCCTGCACGGTTGCCGAGAGCGGACGTCCGGGAAACCCGGTACATTCCGACGCTTCGTACACTTGGACGACGCCGGTGGAGGAGGTGCCGGTTGACTACACCAACAACGGGGTGATTCCAGCCGGTGATCACGTTCGGGCAACCGTCACCAATGAGACGGCGCGTAATATCGGCTCCTTCCAGATTCAGAAGGCTCCGATCGAAGGCGCGTCCGATGGCGTCACCGATACTACATTCGCAGTCGACTACTCCTGCCGTGCTGGCACAAACGATCCGATTAGCGGGACCGTGGAGGTGCAAGCAGGCGGGGCTCCGGTCACCGTTGCGGGTATTCCGCTCGGCTCGTACTGCACGGTATCCGAGCAGGGACCGCAGGGTGGTCTCGCCGAAGGCATGACCTGGCAGCACCCGGAGACGTATACCGTCACCGGTGCAACCATCATGATTGCGGAGGGCGAGGAGCAGGTCGAGTCGGTTACCGCCGATGAGGTGCAGTTCCGCCTTCCCGTTGATCCGGACGCCGAGGCGGCGACTGTAACCGTCACGAACACGGTCCTGCCGGAGGCCCTGATAGCGAAGACCTTCACCGGCTCCGCACAGCATATGGTTGACGAGGCCTGGGATGGCACATGGGATCTGACGTACACGGTGACGGTGACTAATCCGTCTTCCGTGCAGGCATTGACATACGACCTGAGCGATGTGTTGACGCTTCCGGACTCCGTAGTTCTTAACCAGGTGACCATCAGCGGCGGTGCGCTAACCGAGACGCTTGCTGCGGACGCCATGCCGGATCCCGTGATTACCGGTGCGGAGCTTCCCGCGGCGGCCGACGGCGAGGGGACGCATACATACACCATCACGTTGAATGTGACCGGTCCCGCCGACGGCGTTAACACCTCGGGACAGGCGGAGTGCTCAACTGATAGTGCCACCTCTGGTGAGACGATCCATAACTCGGCGACGGTTACCTCCAATGGTACGGAGCATTCGGATGAGGACTGTGGATCGATTCCTGAAACTCCGGAGGTGGGTGTGGAGAAAACCGCTTCCACGGCTACAGATAACGGTGACGGAACGTGGAGCATTGACTACACGATCACGGTCACCAATAGCAGTGAGGCGGTGGGCCGTTACACGTTGAGCGATACGCCGTCATTCGGAGATGGCCTGACCGTGCTCTCTGCGCAGGTACGGCAACCGGGCGACGACGAAGCACAAGACCTCGAAGGCACCGGACCGTGGACATTGGCCACCGACCGGACGATCACCGCCGATGGGACGCATGAGTATCACGTCATTGTCTTGGCACAGGCCGATCTTGGCGCGAATGGGATTCCGGATACGGCCGTATGTGAGCCCGATGGCTCCGACGGCCCAGGCCAGGGCTTCTACAACGCTGCCACGGTCAGCTCTGCCGGCAAGACCAGCGACGCGGACGCTTGTGCCAGCCCCGCTGTTCCGGAAATCGTCAAGAGCCTGGACAGTTCCGATCAGCGTCTTGCCGATGGTGCCTGGGATGGTACGTGGGATTTGGAGTACAGCATTACGGTGAGTAATCCTTCTGCGGATATTGCTGTGGTGTATACGTTGGTGGATACTCCGGCCTTGGGTGATGGTGTGACGATTAATTCGGGTACTGTGACCGGTGGGCAGACTCCGGATGGTTTCACGTGGACTGCTGCCAATGGTCAGACGCAGGTGATTGTTGATGCTCCGGTGACGCTCCAGCCGGGTGCGAGCGACACCTACACGGTGCGCTTAAATGTGACAGTACCGGATGCGGGTGTACCGGCCGACGGCTTTGACGCTCAATGCGTGGGTGGCGATACGGCCGCTGGTAACCAGGCGCTGCACAACACGGCTACGGTAAGCGCCGGCGGTACGACCTTAGAAGATGAGGCCTGCGGATCGATTGAGCAAGCAGCCCAAGCGACTATCGAGAAGAGGCTCGAAGGAGTTCCCGTCCAGCAGCCCGATGGAAGCTGGACGATCACCTACAGTCTCATTGTCTCCAATAGTTCGGCGCTGCAGGCCCGCTTCGACCTGTCGGACGAGTTGAACTACGGCGCAGGAATCACCGTGGACTCGGCAACTATCGAATTGACGGAAGGTCACCAGGCGGTCACGGAGACCAACTGGGACGGCGTGCAGAATACGGCCGTCGTCGTCGGTGGAAGTATTCCGGCCGCCGAGGTACCGGCAACCGACGATGACCCGGGAACCCCGGCTAGGATCGTCTATACGGTGACCGTCCATGCGAGCGCGCCGCTAGCGACTGTGGCTCCAAGCGCGGCCGACTGCACCGTTGATGACGGCGAGGATGGCCGCACAGGTTTCCGAAATGTTGCATCCCTGGTGTCAGGTGGGCAGAGCACAACTGCTGAGGCCTGTGGAGCCCCGGCTGCCCCAACGGTTGACAAGACCTTCACCAGTGCGCAGCGGCGTCTTGCCGATGGGGCCTGGGATGGTACGTGGGATTTGGAGTACAGCATTACGGTGAGTAATCCTTCTGCGGATATTGCTGTGGTGTATACGTTGGTGGATACTCCGGCCTTGGGTGAGGGTGTGACGATTAATTCGGGTACTGTGACCGGTGGGCAGACTCCGGATGGTTTCACGTGGACTGCTGCCAATGGTCAGACGCAGGTGATTGTTGATGCTCCGGTGACGCTCCAGCCGGGTGCGAGCGACACCTACACCGTGACGCTCAACGTTAACGCTCCCGCTTCGGGAGTGAACACTGACAGTGCCATTGACGCGCGGTGCCAGGGCAGCGACACGCCGGCGGGCAACGAGGCGCTGCACAACCAGGTGACCGTCACATCCGGAACCTCAGAATTCACCGCCGATGCCTGCGGCGATATTCCGGCACTGCCCGCAGTTATCGTCGATAAGACGGTGACTGGTACACCGACGCTTGTCGACGGTGTGATGACGGTGAAGTATCAGGTGACTGTGACGAACACCGACGAAGCAAACGCGACGCGATACACACTCACGGATACTCCCGCATTCGGAGAGGGAATGGAGATCATCTCTGCCGAGGTCACAGGCAATGGTGCGGCGGACGACTGGGATGGCACGGCGCAGCCCGTGGTCGTCAGTGATGCAGCCCTGGAGGCAGGAGCCTCCGAAACCTTCACGGTAGTCATCCGAGCCAAGATTCCATCGTCGCTGAGCAGTACTGCAGGCAACTGCACGCTGGAGTCGGGCGAGTCAGGAACCGGCGCGCTGAACCGGGCAACGGTGACAGCCGGCGGTGAGGAGATGACGGATGAGGCCTGTGCCGAGCCGCCGTCGCCCACTCCGACCCCGTCTACGAGCCCGTCCCCGAAGCCATCAACACCCTCGCCGCACAAGATGCCGTTCACCGGCGCGGATATCCGCTATGCCGTGTGGGCGCTGATCTTGATCGGCGTGGGTGGTCTCGCCGTGGCAGGAGCTCGTCGCCGCCGGAAGCACACGGAGGCGTAACTAAGCAGCCGTAAGGCTGCGACGGCTGCACCTTCCGGATTTGTGTGAGGCAATCCGGGAGGTGCAGCTTTAGTGTGTACCCTCGTCAACGACCCGGCGCGCGGTTGCTCGCTCGTTATCCGAGAGAACCGGGGAACCGTAGGCAGTGCGAGTGCGGCTGTCGGCGGCGAGGTCTGCAAGTGCGATGACAAGCGCCACGATAACAAAACTGGCAATGAGCGCATACCCCATACGAAGCGCATGGGCGTATCCATGTGCGACTTGTTGGAAGAAGAGCCCGGTCACAGCAGCGGTTCCCACTGCAGTGGCGATACGCTGCCCGGTCTGCATGATCCCAGCAGCGGTCCCTCCATTAGCCACCGGCACATCGCGCAGACTGAGCACCTGATTCGGTGAGTTGATCCATCCAGCAGCGAAGCCGAGTGGCAGTGTGGACAGCGCCAACAGCCAGACTTCTGTCCCTTCGGCCACAAAGGTGGAGACCCAGGCGGTCAGCGCCAGGCCAGTGAGATTACACAGCAGGCCGTAGACGACGATCTTCCGTCCCCAGCGCACCACCAGCCGCCCGCCGAGCGGCGCGGAGTAGATCGACAACAACGCGGAGGGCATGCCGATTAGCCCTGCGACTAATGCGCTACGTCCTAGCCCGTTCTGGACGAAGAGCGCAATGAGTACCCAGATCGTCGTCGTTCCGGCGAAAAACGCGGTGATCATGGCTGCACCGAGCGAAAAGGTTCGGATGCGGAACATAGCCAGATTAACCATGGGCTCATGCCCGCGTCGCGCGTAGGTATGTTCCCACAGGAGCCAGATTCCCAGTACAACGAGTCCCGTGGGCAGTGCCCACCACGCAAGCGGATTCTCGGCGGCGACCATGAATGGAAGCATGATGAACAGAACCGCGACACCCAGCAAAACCGCACCGAAGGGGTCTAGGTCGTGGTGCGGACGCGGCATCGAGCGCCGGGGGGCCAAGCCGTCGCCTTCGTTTGGTACAGCGTTGCCGTGATCCGTGGCGTGTTGGCGGCGAACCTTCCTTCCCTCGCGTGGCAGCCATCTCCAGCCAAGAATGACGGCCAGTAGGGCGAGCGGGATATTGATTCCGAGCGTCATGCGCCAGCCGAGCCAACTGGGAAGAGAGCCGAGCAGTAGTCCACCGATGACCGGTCCGATTGCGACCGCGGTTCCGACGACAGCACCGAATAACCCAAAGGCGCGAGCCCTCTCGGCGCCACGATAGTGCTGTTGGATCAGGCCGCTGACCTGCGGATTGTAAAAACCGGCGCCCACCCCCATCACGGCGCGTGCCAAGTTGAGGACCAGTGCGTTCGGCGCCAGCGACGCCACCGTTGATGCGATGCCGAAGAGGGTGACTCCCACCAAGAAGAGTCGGCCCCGGCCCAGCAGATCTCCGGCGCGGCCTGCGGCGACGAGCACGACGCCGAAGGTTAGGGAGTACCCGGTTAGAGCCCACTGCAAATCCGCCGCACTTGCATTGAGTCCGGTCTCAATGGCGGGCAGGGCGACATTAATGATGCTGACGGTGATCAGGGAGAAGAAAAGCGCGGATAGTAGAACGAGCAGTATTCTGTCGCGCTCTCTTCCTTGCAGAGCTTCAGTTTGTTCGGGCACATCCTCATGATAGGAGGTCGCACAGATGATGACATGGGGCGACTAAGAGGTGACCCCTGTGAGTGCCTGCATAGTTGAGTGCGCCTGGTTGCCGTTGGCGCTCATTGGCTCGCGTGGCTGCTTGTTGTGCCATATGCTGCTCCGGCCGCTCGCGGTGCCCATATGCCACGCCTCACTGGCTGCTCGTGCCCATGGTTCGCGCTTCACGGCTGCTCGCGGTACCGAGCGTTAGGCTGTTCGTCATGGTACCTGTGTTCACCACCGAACTGTTAAGCGACGAGGCCGCAGATAGGCTCCGCGCTGATTTGGATGGCTATTCATGGCCTGCCATTGAGGAAACTCTGGGCGGGGAGGCCGCTCGGGCGGTACGGCGCGAACAGCGGCTGCCTGCATTATTGGCCGCGCGGGCGGCCTCAGCGGGTAGCGCGGAGTACCGCTGGATTGCGGTTCAAGCGCGCCTGTTTCTGCTGGGCGATGCGGTTGCCTACGACGAGGCGGTGCTGGCCTTGCCGGAGCTATTCGACTCGCCCAACCTGGCGAGCGCGGTGCTGCAGGAGGTTGATCACCCGGCCGCGGAGGAACCGACTGGCGGTGCCGGGGAGGGAGTCCGTGAAGGTTTCGTGCCGGGCTACCACGGGAGCCCCGCAAGCGGTGGGGGGACACAGAAACGGCTGGTGCGGGCGCGCTTCCAGATCGTGCCCATCGCAATACCGGCGCATCTGCCTGCGCGCGGATCGGGTATGGCTCCGAGCCGACTGCTGGTGGCCTCGGATTGGGGAGAGCTTGTGGGCATGCTCCCGACTTCTGATCATGTGATGCCCGTGGGCGGTGCCACTCGCACCCTGGCCGCGCTCGCGGACTATCGACCCGGCCAGCGGGTGCTGGACATTGGCACCGGTTGCGGTATTCATGCCATTCTCGCCGCGCTGTGTGGCGCGCGCGTCACCGCTACCGATACATCCGCACGTGCACTCGCCTATGCGCGCTTCAACGCCCGCATGGCCGGGGTCCGACTCGATTTGCGGCAGGGCTCGTTGTTGGAGCCGGTACTGCCCTCCAGCGGCGAGCAGTCCGACGTCCAGTCCGATGACGTTCAGTCCGTCGGCGTACAGGTGGAGCCTGAGTTATTCGACGTTGTGGTCTCCAACCCACCCTTCGTGATAACCGCGTCTGCGGTCCGGCGCCAAGTGGTCTTCTCATATCGCGACGGCGGCATGCCCGGTGACTCGCTACAGGCGGAGCTTATCGGGGCGCTTCCACGTGTGCTGCGCGCCGGAGGACGCGTATGGATGTTGGGAAATTGGGAGATCCGCGACGAAGCCGCTTGGGATACCGGGCCACGGCGATGGGTGGAGGGCCTCGGCCTCGACGCGTGGTTCATCCAACGCGAGTATCTCGAGCCCTGCCGCTACGTGGAGATGTGGTTGCGCGACGGCGGCCTCACCACGGCGGATAGAGAATATGAGGAAGCCTATGCGAAATGGCTCACGGATTTCCGGGATCGCGACGTAGTCGGAATCGGAATGGGCTACGTGCTGCTCGGAAGGCCCCATTCGAATCTCGGTACAGACCAGTCGCCTCCCGCTGCGGCGCTCGTGAGTAGTGATAGTGCGGATGGGATGCCTCTTTCAGCGCCTGCGACGCACGAGGCGCCCGCTGCCGCCTGGAAGAAGCCTTGGTTGCGTTGCGAGGCGCTGGGCGGACCGGCCCCGGCAAGTCTGCATGACTACACAGAAAGAATCTGGGCACAACGGTGGCTACTGGATAGGTCGGCTGATGAGCTCGCGGTGCTCCGCCCGCAGAACAACTGCGTGGAGCATCGACTTCACATTCCCGGCCAGAGCGATCCCTTCCTCGTCAAACTGGCCCAGACCAATGGCTTTGCGGCCGAGGTCGAGGTGACAAGTGCCGTCGCCGCCGTCGTTGGAGCGTGTGACGGGGAACTTAGTTTAGGTGTACTCTGCGACGCCGTCGCCGACCTTCTCGGTGAGGCAGCGGAGTCAGTGCGCGCCGAAGTGCTTCCTGCCGTGCGGGAACTACTCGCGCTGGGAATGCTCACCGCGTGGGAATAGTAGCCTCGGGCAACTGTGCAAACTCGCTGAAATCCGGCAGGCTCCGATGCAGTGCCGCAAGGATTTGAGCCGCGTCAGCGCTGCCGTTCGGCGGGGCAATGCGGCGGAATCCTTGCCCGCCCGCCGCGTGAAATGCCTGCGCGTTCAGTACGTCGAGCTCATAGGAGGTTTCCAGGCAGTCGGCAAAGAAACCGGGCGTCACCATCACGATATGTCTGCTTCCCTGCGCGGGCAGTTCGGCCATGGTGTCAATTGTTGCCGGTGTCATCCAGCGGCCGGGGCCGAAACGCGACTGGAAGGTGTTGCGCCAGGGAAGACGAGCGTCGCTGTCCAGTTGGACCCGTTCCATGATGGCCGCCGCCGTGGCCTCACACTGTGCACGGTAGAAATCGGGCTCGTGGACCGGGCGGTCCGGCAGGCTGTGCCAGGAGAACACGACTTCATCAATCGGCCCCTCCGCCAGGGCTGCACCGATCCTCCTGCTGTACCAGGTGATGTATTCCGGGAGCAGATGCCACTCATGCGTGGAGCGAACCCGGGGAAAAAGGCCTGCCTGCGCGGCGTGCCTGATGCCGTCCGCGATACGGTCATCAACCGAGCCGACCGTTGCCGGCGCGTACTGCGGATACGTCGCCAGAACCGTGATGCGGTCGCAGGTGGCGGCGAGCCGTAGGAACTGATCCACCATGTTGGGCGCGCCGTACTGATAGCCGGCGCGGACCTCCACGCCGGGCAGAAGCCTCTGCAGTTCCGATTCCTGCGCTGCTGTGTATACGCGCAATGGTGAGCCGTCCGTCAGCCACACATGCTGGTATTGAGGCAGCACCTTCGTGGGCCGCGCGTGCAGCACGGGGCCGTGCAGGATGGGCTTCCAAAGTGCGGGATGTAGATCCACAACCCGCCGGTCGGAGAGGAATTCGCGCAAGAAGTCCGCGATTGCCTCGGGGGAGAGATGCGTCGGGCTGCCCAGCGCCGCGATGAGCACGCCCTCCTTCGCGGCCCCGGAAGAGGCCAAGAGTGGTTGGGATGGCGAGGATGGGCTAGCGGCCAAGTGTGCCTTCGGCGTACCGTGGTCTTTCGGCACGGGAGGGACCGCTTGTTCCTGCATACACTCCTCCGTAGAAAACGCTGGTCAACAACTACGCTAGCGGCGGCTCGGCCGGAAAACATCGGACTTGCATCCCAAGCGAAACGTTTCCAATTCCGTTGGTGCTGTGGATAGAGTGAGCCTTGCCGCGAGGAAGTGGGATAGGTTGCTCACCGCTGTGTTCGAGATTTCGCGCCCGCTTCCGCCTTGGCGCTAAAGTGGCCACAGAAGCACGCGTGTGTGGAGGGAAGAAAACGTGACAAAACTCGTCATTGTCGAGTCGCCGGCCAAGGCCCGCACAATCAGCGGGTACCTCGGCTCCGACTACGATGTCGAAGCTTCGATTGGGCATATTCGGGATCTCCCGCAGCCCTCCGAGCTCCCGGCGAATATGAAGAAGGGACCGTATGGGCGTTTCGCCGTGGATATCGACAACGGGTTCGAGCCGTATTACGTGGTCGCCCCGGACAAGAAGAAGAAAGTTGCCGACCTTCGCAAGCGCCTGAAAGAGGCCGACGAACTCCTACTGGCTACTGATGAGGACCGAGAAGGGGAGGCAATCGCCTGGCATCTGCTGGAAGTCCTCAAACCGAAGGTGCCGGTCAAGCGGATGGTCTTCCACGAGATCACGCCGGAAGCCATCGCGCGGGCGCTGGAGAACCCGCGGGAGCTGGACGATAAGCTCGTCGACGCGCAGGAATCCCGCCGTATTCTTGACCGCCTGGTGGGCTACGAGGTATCCCCCCTGCTGTGGCGCAAGGTCGCCGCCGGATTGTCGGCCGGGCGTGTCCAATCCGTGGCGACCCGGCTGGTTGTGCAACGCGAACGGGAACGGATGGCTTTCGTCGCGGCATCCTACTGGGATGTCGCCGCCACCTTCCGTAAGGCAGACGCAACGGCCACCGGCTCGGGCGAGGAATTCGATGCTCGGCTGACCGCGCTGGACGGGCAGCGTCTGGCCACTGGCCGTGACTTCACGGACAAGGGTGAACTCACCACCAAGAGCAGCCATGATGGTGTTCGAGTGCTGGACCAGGAGGCAGCGCAGGCCGTCGCCGACGCCGTCGCTGGTAGTCAAGCTGTTGTCTCTTCCTTGGATACGAAACCGTACTCACGCCGTCCGGCTCCTCCTTTCACGACGTCGACGCTGCAGCAGGAGGCATCCCGAAAGCTACGTATGAGTGCCCGCGACTCGATGCGCACCGCACAGGCGCTGTACGAGAACGGGTACATCACCTATATGCGTACGGACTCCACGGCACTATCCGAGCAGGCGTTACACGCGGCTCGCAGCCAAATACGCGAAATGTACGGTAGCTCCTATGTGCCGGAAAAACCGCGCCGCTACGCCACGCAGGCCAAGGGGGCACAAGAGGCTCACGAAGCCATTCGCCCCGCCGGCGATCATTTCCGCACTCCGGACCAAGTGCGCGGGCAGCTGAGCGGTGCCCAATTCGCACTGTATGAACTGATCTGGAAGCGGACAGTTGCGTCGCAGATGGCCGATGCAGTTGGGCAGACCGCCTCGGTACGCCTCGCCGTCACGCTCGGGGGAGCTGCCGGAGCGGAACAGGCCGAATTTGCCGCCTCGGGGACGGTTATCACCTTCCGTGGCTTCCTAGCCGCATATGAGGAGTCACGCGACGCGAAGCGGTATGAGGACGGCAAGAAGGACACGGAGTCTCGGCTGCCTGAACTCGCCGTCGGTGAGCAGGTGCCGGTAACCGCTGCGCAGGCAGACGGTCACGAGACGCAGCCACCGCCGCGATACACGGAGGCATCGCTGGTGAAGAAGATGGAGGACCTCGGTATCGGACGCCCATCCACCTACGCCAGCACCATTGCCACCATTTCCGACCGTGGATATGTTGACCATCGCGGCCAAGCACTTATCCCCACCTGGACGGCGTTTTCCGTGGTGCGTTTGCTAGAGGAGAACCTGCCCGAGTTGGTGGATTTCGGATTCACCGCCGATATGGAGAGTGAACTGGACCGAATCGCTGCGGGCGAGGAGGAAGGAACCGCCTACTTGGAGCGATTCTGGCGCGGTAACTCTGAACGCCCCGGACTGGAGAAACAGGTTGCTGGGCTGGGAGATATCGATGCCAAGGCGATTAACTCCATCGCATTGGGCGACGGCGTCGTGTTACGAGTGGGCAAATACGGTCCGTACATTCAGGAAACCGGGCCCGATGGCGAGGAACTGCGCCACGTATCCGTGCCGGAGGGCATTGCGCCCGACGAGATGAACGAGCAGAAGGCGCGCGAACTGCTGGAGGGTGCCGGTGGTGCCAATGGGCGTGAGCTCGGCACAGACCCGGCCACCGGCCATACGATTGTGGTGAAGTCCGGCCGATTCGGGCCCTATATCACCGAGCTTATTCCGGAAGGAGAAGTGACTCTTACGCCGACGGGACGGCCTTCGAAGAAGGCGCCGACGCCGCGGACCGCATCCCTCTTCAAAACGATGACGGCCGAGAGCGTGACCCTGGACGAGGCCTTGCGGTTGCTTACTCTGCCGCGAGTGGTGGGGGTGGTCGACGGCGAGGAGATCACCGCCCGGAACGGCCGCTACGGGCCGTACATCTCCAAGGGCAAGGACACCCGTTCGTTGACCAGCGAGGAACAGATCTTCACCATCACCCAGGACGAGGCGCTGGCACTGTTGGCCCAGCCCAAGGCACGGCGCGGAACCACTGCAGCGAAGCCACTTCGAGAACTCGGAGTTGATCCCGCAACGGGATCACCGGTTGTTTTGAAAGACGGGCGATTCGGCCCTTACGTGACGGATGGGACCACGAATGCCTCGCTGCGCCGCGGTGATGACCCAAGCACAATCACCCCGGATCGCGCCTACGATTTGCTGGCTGAGCGGCGAGCGAAAGGACCGGCGCCGAAGCGTAAGACGACGTCGAAGAAAACGACGTCAAAGAAGGCTGCTGGCACAAAGAAGAGTGCGGGCACGAAGCGAGCAGCCGCTACTACGAAAGCCTCCGGTACGAAAAGCTCGGCGGGCAGGGGGTCCTCCTCTAAAACCTCGACGGCGAAGAAGAGGACCGAGAAGTGAAGGGCCTCTTCATCTCGGTCGAAGGGGGCGACGGCGCCGGGAAGACGACGCAGATCGCAGCGCTGCAGCAATGGTTGACACGCGGCGGAAGGGAGGTTGTGGTAACACGCGAGCCCGGGGGAACCGCACTGGGCGTGGCCATCCGTGAGGCCTTGCTGCACAGCGGCGAGGTGTCGCCGCGAGCGGAGGCTCTGCTGTACGCCGCCGATAGGGCGCATCACGTGGCCTCCCTGGTTCGCCCAGCGCTCGAGCGCGGTGCCGTTGTCATATCTGACCGCTACTTTGATTCGTCCGTGGCCTATCAGGGTGCCGCGCGTAGCCTAGGTAAGGAAGAGGTCAGGCAACTCTCCCTCTGGGCAACCGATGGGCTGGTTCCGCAGTTGACCGTGCTCCTGGACGTTCCGGTGGCGGTGGGGGCGAGCCGCGTGGGCGGTGAACGGGACCGTATCGAATCGGCGGGGTTGGAATTCCACGAGGCGGTACGGGCTGAGTTTCTGCACCTGGCGGCCGCCGAGCCGGAGCGGTGGGTGGTTGTTGACGGTACGCTTGCCGTTGACGAGGTGACGGCACGGGTGTGTGAGGCAGTTCGTGCACGTCTTTTGGATGCCGATGGCACATCGGCCGGGGTGGACGTGCTCCTGCCGGATGTGAATATCGCCGAGGTGGCGGGAGACAGGGACGCGAATACGCAGGGCGCGGATGCGCCGGGGACGGATGCTCCTGCGGCAGCCTCCGACGCGCGCGCTGCGTCACAGGGTACGCCCGCAGAAGCGGGCAGAGCAACGGATGGCGATCTGGAGTCGACTCTTCGTGGCGGCGAGGGCTCCGAGGCAACCGCGAAGGGCACTCGATCATGAGCGTTTTCGACGAGCTTGTCGGGCAGCGAGCGGTACGCGAGCAGTTGCAGCGTGCCGCTCACGCCGCACGCTTACTCGCTGCTCGTTTTGATGAGGAGAGCGCGGAAGGCGCCGAAGAAGGCTCCCGCGGCGCTCCCGCTGACGCTCCCATCTCCGGCAGCGATGCCGCGCTGAGCCAGGCGTGGCTGTTTACCGGGCCGCCCGGTTCCGGCAGATCAATTGCAGCCCGCGCGCTGGCGGCGGCTCTCGAATGCACGGGGGAGGAGCCGGGATGCGGACAGTGCCATGCCTGCCAAACGGTGCTGGCCGGTACCCACCCCGATGTCACGCTGCTGACAACCGAAGGCGTCACAATTACGGCGGACCAGACGCGCGCGATTGTTGCAGAATCCTATACGGCGCCGGGAAGCGGACGGTGGCGAATCATCATCATCGAGGACGCTGATCGGATGCTGGAGCGTACGACGAACGTGCTGCTTAAGGCCATTGAAGAGCCTCCCGAGCGAACCTTCTGGATGCTGTGCACACCTTCGCCCGACGACGTTCTGCCGACTATCCGTTCGCGCTGCCGCCGGGTCAACCTGGTTGTTCCTGCTGCAGAGGACGTTGCGGAACTTCTTGTACGGCGCGATGGCATTGAACCGCAACGGGCGTTGCAGGCCGCGCGGGCCGCGCAGTCCCATATCGGCCGGGCGCGTGGACTCGCCACCGATGTACAGGTGCGGCAACAGCGCGAGGAAACTCTGCTGGGAGCTCTTGGAATTCGCGGAACGGGTGATGCCGTCATCGTGGCCCAGCGGGTGTTTGATCACGCGAAGAAGCAGGCCGATGCGCAGGCGGAGAGGGACAACGAACGGGAACGGCAGGAGCTGCTTGCCACTTTGGGGGTGAGGGAAGGTGCGCGAGTTCCCCCGGCCGTGCGGGCACAGGTACGAGAACTGGAAGAGAAGCAAAAGCGGCGCGCGACTCGTACACAGCGCGATGTGCTCGACCGCGACATGGTCGACCTGCTCTCCCTGTATCGTGACATTCTCACCGTCCAGCTCGGCGCACAGGTTCCCTTGATCAACGCAGACCTGACGAAACAGATAGAGCAGGCGGCTGCGGCGGCGTCGTCGGAGCAATCGGTGCGGCGCATGGACGCCATCGCGACCGCACGGCAGCGCCTAGCGGGCAATGTGGCGCCGCAACTGGCCATAGAGGCCATGATGGTGGCGCTACGTCCACAGGGCTGAAAAGGGGGAAATATGGCCCGGCCGGTGGCGACTCCGGATTTTCAGTCCACCGGCTCTAATCCAGTCCTGGACTGTTATTAGTGGCCTCTAATCTGGGATTTGAGTGTAATGCGGGATTTGAGTGTAGCTTCGGCGGAGCCGACTACTCCGCGCCGACTGCCGGGCAGTACCGCTCCCACAGGTTGACCGACGCGCCCGGTGAGGAGCATCACAACTTGGTTGTTCGGATGCTGGCAGGAATTTTGGGCGGTTAGTCCGAGTGGCGTCCCGCGCGCAACATGCTACCCGTGCGTTATATCCGGCATTTCGCGCGCTGTGCCGACGTCGGCGACGCCGGGGCGATGCCGAAATGCGGGTGACTTTCAACGCGATACTGTCGGCGTACAGCGGCTCGGTGACTGCGTCGAATAATGGGCGTGCGAGTGGCTGAAAAGCTCGGCGTCACATACGGTTGAGGTGTGAAGCGACATACGAGATTAACAGCAGCCCTTGCCGCGAGTGCGCTCCTGCTCAGCGCGTGCGCCATGGATACCTCCGCTCTGGGAAGATCCGGTTCTGGCGAGGTAGGTCAGAATCGTGCCGACCTGGAGAAGTTCTACACCCAGGACTTTGAATGGAAATCGTGTGACGACACGTCGTTGGACTGCGCCACGATAGAAGTCCCGCTCGACTATGACAACCCCGATGGCGAGACGATTGAGATTGCGATGACACGGCGGCCGGCGGACGGCCGCAAGGCTGTCGGGAATCTCTTCGTGAATCCGGGTGGACCGGGCGGATCTGGATTCTCGGTCGCGGAGAATGCGGAGTACTACTTCGATACCCGGATTACGGACGCATTCAACATTATTGGTTTCGATCCGCGCGGCGTGGAGCGCTCCACACCGGTGGATTGCGTCGATGATGATACTCTCGGGGAGCTCCTCGATGAGTCTTTCGACCTGTCAACGGATAAGGGACTCGGGGAAGCCGATGAGCAGGTGAAGATGGTTGGTCAATCCTGCGAGGAGAATGCGGGCGACCTCCTACCCTACGTGGGTACGGAATACGCAGCGCAGGACATGGATGTCATGCGAGCATTGGTGGGCGACGAGAAGCTGAACTATGTGGGTTTCTCCTATGGAACATCGCTTGGCGGCCAGTACGCAGATCTTTTCCCACACAATGTTGGGCGCATGATTCTTGATGGTGCTGTTGATACCACGGTTGGTTCGGCGCAAATGAGTCACGATCAGTCTCTGGGATTTGAAACCGCCCTGCGGAACTACGTTGACGACTGTCGTGGCGGGAACGCGTGCCCCTTCAAGGGTTCGACTGACGACGCTTTGGCGCAGATCAAGGAACTCTTTGAGAAGTCTTTGGAGGAGCCATTCCCCACAAGCGATGCGGATCGCCCCTTGACTCAGTCACAGTTTTTCAGTGGCTTGATCACGCCCCTGTATAACAAGCAGAACTGGCCGATTCTCACGCAGGCTTTCTCACAGCTCATCAATGACAATGACGGCTCGCTCTTCCAGTATCTCGGCGATCTCATGAATGGTAGGGAAACGGACGGTTCCTTCTCCTCGAACTCCACCGAGGCGAACTGGGCAATTAACTGCGCCGACTACCCGTTGTCTTCCGACGACGAAGTAGAGGAACTCGCCGCAGATCTGAGAGAGAACGGCACGGTTTTCGGTGACTATATGCTCAGCGCTCCCGACGTCTGCCTGTACTGGCCCTACAAGCCCTCGCAGGCTCCGGGGCCGTACATTGGGAAGGGAGCGGACCCGATCGTCGTCGTCGGTACGCGCTACGATCCGGCTACTCCATACCAGTGGTCGGAGAGTTTGGCAGAGTCTCTGGACAGCGCCGTGCTGGTGACGTGGGAAGGCGACGGGCATACGGCTTACGGTTCGGCAGATGACTGCATTAGTGACCCGCTCGACGATTACCTGATTGAGGGAACTGTACCGGAAGACGGGCTGACCTGCTCGCCGTGACAAAGTATACCTGTGCATGCCGGTGCGCGTTTTTGCCAGCGGTCTTCCGGTGAGCGGGCACATGCGTCGCCTTTCACTCGGTTACGGTTTGCGGCTCGCGGCGCGCTTGGGTAGCATATCCAATGCTGCTCAAGCAGCGTGCCACCTTAGCTCAGTCGGCAGAGCGATTCACTCGTAATGAATAGGTCGAGAGTTCGATTCTCTCAGGTGGCTCCAGCAAGGGCCCGGAACCAACAGGAACCGGGCCCTCTGCCATGCCTGGCGTGACGAATCGTCAGACATGCTCACTATGGACGGCAGGCGCGAAGTTCGCCGCAGTGCTCCAGCACCGATGCTCATTTACGCAAGGTGCCGGAGCCGAACGTGCTACGGGCGCAACATCGCCTTAATGGCACGCCGCTCGTCCATGGCGCGATATGCCTCGGACACGTCGTTCAGAGGAAGTTCGAGATCGAAGACCTTTCCCGGCTCGATCTTGCGCTTCCACACCAAATCCAGCAGTTCGGGCAAGTACTTGCGCACCGGTGCGACGCCGCCCGCCAAGTGCTTGTTATCCCAGAAGAGCCGGTCAACGGGCAGGTCGCCGTGAGGCACACCCACCAGGCCGATGCTTCCACCCGGACGCGCGGCATCGACTGCCGTCTTGCGCGCCTGCTCGGTTCCTACACATTCGACGACGCAATCCGCCCCGAGTTCCTCGGTCATCTCCTTGATGCGGGCAATGCACTCCTCGCCGCGCTCCGGGATGATATCGGTGGCACCGAAATCGCGGGCGACCGCCTGGCGAGGCGCGTGCCGTGAGAGCGAGATGACCCGTTCGGCGCCGAGTTGCCAAGCGGCAAGTGTTGCGCACAGTCCGACGGCGCCGTCGCCCACGATCACCGCAGTGACACCGGGGCCGATGTTGGCGCTCACCGCGCCGTGCCAGCCGGTACACATGACATCGCTCAAGGTCAGCAGAGAAGGGAGAAGATCGTCCGTCGGTTTGTCGGGGGTCGCCACCAGGGTGCCGTCCGCGTTGGCCACGCGAATGTACTCCGCCTGGCAACCGTCGTAATTGGTACGGTTCACACAGGAAGTGTGTATGCCCATTCGGCAGGCCGGGCAGGTGTTATCACTGGTGGTAAAGCCTCCGATAACGAAATCTCCCGGTTTGACCGAGGCGACGGCGTCTCCTACTTCTTCGACGACACCGATGTACTCATGGCCGATGGGAGTTGCCTGAGGAACTTCGGTAATTCCCCGATAGCGCCACAGGTCCGAGCCACACACGCAGGTGGCGACGGTGCGCACCACGGCATCGCTTGGTTGCTGAATTGACGGGTAGGCACGTTCTTCATAACGAACGTCCCCTGCTCCATGAATAACTGCTCCATACATGCTTCCATTACAGCGCGATATGCATCGCGGTGTCATGGGTACTGCTATACACGGGGAGCGCGTGTTTTCTTCTCCTGGGGCTCGTTATCCGGTGCACTCGGGTATTTAGTCGGTGGCAGGACCATAAGACGCATGAGAGAATCATCCCATGGCTTATACCCTCGTACTGCTCCGCCATGGCGAGAGCGAATGGAATGCTAAGAACCTCTTTACCGGCTGGGTTGATGTGCCTCTGTCCGAGAAGGGCCGCGCGGAGGCCGTTCATGGCGGCGAACTCCTCAAGGAGGCAGGGGTGCTTCCGGAGAAGCTGTTCACGTCAGTGTTGCGGCGTGCCATTATGACTGCGAATCTGGCCTTGGATGCGGCAGATCGGCACTGGATCCCGGTAGAGCGTCACTGGCGGCTGAACGAGCGTCATTACGGTGCGCTGCAGGGCAAGAACAAGAAGGAGATTCGCGATCAGTACGGTGACGAGCAGTTCATGTTGTGGCGCCGGTCCTACGATGTGCCGCCGCCCGCCATCGAGCTTGGCTCCGAGTTCTCGCAGGATACGGATCCGCGTTATGCGGGTGAGCCGATCCCCGCTACGGAATGCCTGAAGGATGTGCTCGAGCGGTTGCTGCCCTACTGGGAGAGCACCATCGTTCCAGAGATCAAGACGGGTAAGACGATCATGATTGCTGCGCACGGCAATTCGCTGCGTGCCATTGTGAAGTACCTGGACGACATCTCCGACGAAGAGATCGCGGGCGTCAACATCCCCACCGGCATCCCGCTGGTTTACGAACTGGATGAGGAGACCCTCAAGCCGATCAAGAAGGGCGGCACGTACCTGGATCCGGATGCGGAGGCGAAGATCGCTGCCGTCGCCAATCAGGGCAAGTAACAGAGGCGGTTCCGCGGCCGCGCGGGCGATCACGCCGTCGCCAGGCGGAAGAGTCTTCCTCTCCCGCAGCGGTGGGCACGGCGAGGCTCGGGTGTCTATGGGCGTCGTGAGCATGGTCGGAGGCTACGGCGTCCCGCCATGCTCACTCTGTGGCCATGTCCGGTGCGGACGTGGCGCAGCGTGGGCGTACCGCCCGCCCGGGCGCTCACTGGGCGTATTGGCACTACCTGTCGGATGAAAGCAAAAGTACCGCCCGGGCGTGGACCGTTGCCATCGCCTGCCATCGCCGGTGGGGACGTTAACCTTTCTGGCGCGCAGCACGGCGCGGGTCAACAGCGCGCTGTGCGGACATCTAGCACATATGGTGGACATCTAGCGTATGTGGAACAAGCAGCGCGGAAGGTGGAGGAAATAACCGATGATTCGCCGGATCATCCTGGACTGCGATCCCGGGCACGACGACGCCGTCGCCATCATGTTCGCTCTCGGCAGGCCCGAGATCGAGTTGGCTGCTATCACTACAGTGGGTGGCAATCAAACAATTGATAAGGTGACCCGTAACGCGCGAGGAATCCTCGCCCTGTGCGGTAGGGAGGAGATTCCGGTCTACCGTGGTGCAGAACGTCCTGTGCTGCGGCAGGTGGAAACGGCGCCATCTATCCACGGTGAGACGGGCCTTGACGGGGTGGAGCTTCCCATTCCTGCCGCTGCGGAACGGCCACAGCGAGCCGCGCAGGCCATTGTGGAGATCGTGCGCGAGAGTGAACCTGGAAGCATTACCTTGGTAGGAACCGGGCCCTTGACCAACCTTGCTCTGGCGGCTCGGTTGGAGCCCGCTATTGTCAACCGTGTCCGCGAGGTCGTCATAATGGGCGGTGGGATCTACGAGGGCAACTGGACCGCCGCCGCGGAATTCAACATCTGGGTAGATCCGGAGGCGGCTCGTATTGTCTTCGATGAGCCGTGGCAGGTGACGATGGTTGGCCTGGACGTGACGCACCAGGCACTAGCGACCTCGGCTGTGGTCGATAAGGCGGCGCGGATTAACACGCCAACCGGGAAGTTCTTCGTTGACCTTATGCGTTTTTTCCAGGAATCAAATCGAGAGGCATTCGGCTTCGCAGATCCGCCTGTACATGATCCGTGTACGATTGCCTACCTGATCGATCCCGAGGTTGTGCGGACACAGGCTGCGCCCGTCGCCGTCGAGACGCGCGGCGAGCTGACTGCCGGGGCGACGGTAGTAGATCTGCGTGCACCGGCGCCCGCAGATTGCCATACACGGGTGGCGACGCAGTTGGATCGGGAACGCTTCTGGGAGTTGGTTCTCGACGCGATAGCCCGCCTATAAGACACTGGCCCGCCTATGAAATACCGAGCCCTACCAGGAAATACCGAGCCCGCGGTGCGGTGGGGGTTGCCCTGAGCTGGAACCTCGACGCGGCACCGTCTGGCTTCGTGGTGGCCAGTGTGATGCCCATGCCGGTGCCGGGTGAGCAAGGTCGCAGTTGTCGGAGAGGTGCGGGGATGAGGGACGGCCATTGTGACAGGTAGGTGCGTCGATCAATGCCAACGACTGGGCGAAAAAGTGGCCAGTTTGGCATCGCTGAAAATATAGACTTTATACCCGCCGTGATAGAATATCTACCCGGAACACCCAATCAGGATGAAAGGGCCCTGTTCACATGACCTTCAATATCGGTGAGACCGTCGTCTACCCTCACCACGGCGCGGCGTACATCGAGGACATCTCTACAAAGAAGATTCGTGGCGAGGAGAAGCTGTACCTCACACTGCGCGTTATGCAGGGAGACCTGGTAATCCAGGTTCCGGCCGACAAGGTTGAAGACGTCGGAGTACGTGATGTCTCTAATGACGATCAGCTCGAGCGTGTGTTTGACGTACTGCGCGCAGAACGGGCTGAAGAACCGGCGAACTGGTCGCGGCGCTATAAGGCCAACGGTGAGAAGTTGACCTCCGGTGATGTTGTGAAAGTTGCCGAAGTTGTGCGCGATCTGAGCAGGCGAGATTCTGATCGGCATCTATCGGCCGGCGAAAAGCGCATGTTGCTGCAGGCTCGTCAGATTCTCGGCTCCGAAGTCGCGCTAGCGCGTGGGGTAACCGAGGATAGGGCATTGGAACTACTTGACGAGGTCCTTGCAGACTCCGTCAACGCAGCTTAGTGGCGTGCCAATGGGCATAGCCGCTGTTATCGCGGGTGCCGGATCGGGTACACGCCTAGGAACTCAAGGTTCGAAAGCCCTAGTGCGGCTTGCCGGTGAACCACTTGTTATACACGCCGTGCGCTCCATGGTCCGCTCAGGCGTGGTCGACGATGTCGTCGTTGTGGCACCTGCCAATGACCTGGACATGTTCGAGTGGGTGCTCGGCGCGGCAGGGATGCATGCGCGTGTTGTTGCGGGAGGGAGCACCCGCCAGGCATCCGTGGCAGCGAGCTTGGACGCGGTGGGCGATGCCAGCCACGTCCTTATCCACGACGCAGCAAGGCCACTGACTCCGGTTGACCAGATTCGTTCTGTCGTCGATGCGCTACTATCCGGGCATCCGGCAGTGGTTCCAGCACTGGCACTTGTCGATACGATTAAGCGAGCCGGCGCGAAGAGCACTGATGGTACGGAGCCGATCGAGGAGACTCTAGATCGTTCCGTGTTACGTGCCATGCAGACTCCGCAGGGTTTCGTCGTCTCGGTTATTCGCGAGGCCCATGCCCGCTTCGCCGAGTTGGCTCGCGATGAGGCTAGTGCGGCCCCTGATGATGCTGCACTCGTCGAGGCGCTGGGAGTCCCCGTGGTCATGGTGCCCGGGCACGACGAGGCACGGAAGATCACCCGTCCATTTGATCTGCGCGTGGCCGAGATGACGCTTGCCGAACACACATCGCCCGCGGAACTTTGACTGTGATCGCCCACTGATGCGCCTGTGGCGTCGCCGCATGCTCTAACGTCGCGTTCGCCTGCCCTGTTGCAACTGTTTGGGCAGAGACCCCGCCCATGGTGTCGTATTACTTTGTTCATTGCCCGTGCGGTGGCGCCAACTGCGTCGATCCGAGCCGTTACTATTCCAGATCGTCGGCCCTGGCAGCTGCTCCGCGTCGGATCCGGGCGCGGGCAGGGGCTTTGCTCTAGGCTGGGCGTCATGGACATGCGAGTAGGAACGGGTATAGATGTCCACGCGTACGCACACGATGCGAGCCGTACGCTGCATCTGGCATGCCTAGAATGGCCGGGGCAACGCGCCTTGGAGGGCCACTCCGACGCCGACGTCGCCGCGCACGCTGCGTGTGACGCCATATTGATCGCGTCCGGTGTGGGGGAACTGGGGACAGTTTTTGGAACGGACCGGCCCGAGTGGGCAGGTGCTTCGGGAACGAGTTTGTTGGTGCAGTCCGCCCTTTTGGTGCAAGAAGCCGGTTGGAAGATCTCGAATATCGCGGTGCAGATCGTTGCGGCACGCCCGCGCTTTGCCCCGCGTAAACAGGAGGCGGAATCGGCCATGAGCCAGGCGGTTGGAGCTCCGGTTTCGGTCAGTGCGACGACGACGGACCATCTCGGCTTCGTCGGGCGTGAGGAAGGCATCGCGGCCATAGCGACGGCCCTCGTGCTGCGGCACTGACCCGATTCTTGAGTGCCGAAGGCTGTGGCGGCTCACAGCATATTCTTGGCCAGACACAGTGAGATCAGGTGTGATACCTCAACCCGATTGGATACCCTGAAGGGGTGAGTCTCAATATCTATGATTCGGCAACCCACACCTTGCGGCCTTTCGAGCCGCTCAGCCCCGGGAAGGTGGGGATCTACCTGTGTGGGGCCACGGTACAGGGCTCACCACATATCGGCCATATTCGTTCGGCCCTAGCCTTCGACGTCCTCGTACGCTGGATGCGTCGGTGCGGATATGAGGTGACGCTGATCCGTAACGTCACTGACATTGACGACAAGATTCTCGCCAAGTCGACTGCCGCCGGTCGGCCTTGGTGGGCGTGGGCCTATACCTACGAGCAGGAGTTCTCCGCAGCGTATCGCGCTTTGGGAGTTCTTCCACCCACCTATGAACCACGTGCTACCGGTCATATTCCTCAGATGCTGCAACTCATCCAGGAGATTATGGATGCCGGTCACGCGTATACCGGTAATCCGGGCAATGTGTATTTCGATGTGACATCCCTGCCGGACTACGGTTCGTTGACGCGGCAATCGTTGGAGCATATGACGGTTGACGAGGCCGAGTCGGAGCCGGATAAGCGCAACCCGCACGACTTTGCCCTGTGGAAGGCTCCGAAGCCGGGTGAGCCCGCAGATGCCTCCTGGGATTCGCCCTGGGGGCGGGGCAGGCCGGGATGGCATTTGGAGTGCTCCGCAATGTCGGGCAGCTATTTGGGGGAGACTTTCGATATTCACGGCGGCGGAATCGATCTGCGTTTCCCGCACCACGAGAACGAGCAGGCGCAGTCACACGCTGCGGGTCGCGGTTTTGCCCGCTACTGGATGCACAATGCGTGGGTGACCATCGAGGGCGAGAAGATGAGTAAATCATTGGGGAACTCCCTCGTAGTAGATAACATCCTCCAGCAGGTTCCAGCAGTTATTGTGCGTTTCGCACTGGGAACGGTTCACTACCGCTCAACGGTCGCCTATTCGCCGAGCACCCTGGCGGAGGCGACGGCCGTCTGGGAGCGCCTTGCCGGTTTCGTCAATCGTTCGGTTGCGATGACGGGTGAGATCCATCTCGACGACGTCGCCGCCGTAACGCCCGCGGACCTTCCTGAGGCATTCGTTGCCGCGCTTGACGATGACCTCAACGTTTCGGGTGGTCTCGCCGCGATCCATGAGGCGGTGACGAACGGCAACAGTGCCATAACGGCCAAAGACGAGGAGGCCGTGCGGCACGCACAATTGATGGTGCGCGCCATGCTGGACGTTTTGGGATTGGATCCGTTGGCGGAGCCGTGGCGCGGCGAAGGCGGCTCTGACGCTACCCAGCAGGCGCTTGACTCGATCATCGCAGGCATCCTGCAGGAGAGGGCCGATGCGCGCCGTGCAAAAGACTGGCCACGAGCAGATGCCCTGCGTGATTCCCTGGCGCGGGCCGGCATCGCGGTCGAAGACTCCTCCGACGGTGCGAGCTGGCGTTTGGAGGCGCAGTAATGGCGGGGAATCAGCCATCACGGCGCCCGAAGAACAAGAAGGGGCCAACAGTAGGCTCGGGCGGGAAGAATCGTCGTCGCCTAGAGGGCAAAGGGCCCACACCGAAGGCGGAGGACCGAGTTTACCATCCGGCGCATCGCCGTAAGTTGGAAGCGCAGGCCAGAGCGGCGCAGGCCGAGCGGCGGGCACCCAAACTGCGTGGTGTGCTGCAGTTGGAGGAGGATCACGAACTGATTGCGGGGCGTAATGCCGTTGTGGAAGCCGTGCGTGCGGGTGTTCCGCTCAAGCGGGTTTTCATGGCGGGCGCCTTGGCCTCTGATGAGCGGCTGGGCGAGGTTGTGCGCACGGCAACCGCGCTGGGTGCACCGCTTCTTGACGTCTCGCGCACGGAGCTGGACCGGATGACAGATGGCGCGGTGCATCAGGGCGTGGCGATTGAGGTTCCTCCGTATGACTACTGCGAGGCAGCCGATTTAGTGGAACGAGCGGAGCGCAGCGGTAAACCGGGTCTGATTATCGCGCTGGACTCGCTGACAGACCCGCATAACCTCGGAGTGGTATTACGCTCCGGGAGCGCCTTCGGCGCACATGGCGTTATCGTTCCGCAGCGACGCTCGGCGGGTGTAAATGCGACCGTATGGAAGGTTTCTGCCGGTGCCGCGGGTCGCCTACCGGTCGCGCGAGTGCCTAACTTGGTGCAGGCGCTGGAGACACTCAAGCGGAGCGGGTATTTCGTGGTGGGGCTCGACGGCGCCGGGGATACGCCAATCGGAGAGCTCACCGTTGCCGACATGCCACTGGTACTGGTTACCGGCTCAGAGGGAAAGGGGATGGCGCGGCTGACACGGGAGACATGCGACGTCGTCGCCTCCATCCCAATTGCGGCACAAATGGAGTCGCTCAATGCCGCGGTTGCGACGGGAATTGCGCTGTATCAGATTGATCGGTTGCGTTCTCGCGTTAATGTGGAATAAGAAGATGAGGAATCGAGGCTGACAATGCCCACATGGCGTCCGGTGCACGGTGAGGTGATCCGCTTGGATCCGGCGCTCACCTCCGTTGAAGCAATTGAGGAGTACCTGGCGGAAAAGCGGATTATCGCCCGTGGCCACGCGCAGGAAGAGGTGTACAGCATCGAGCTGGCGGCCACCGGGCGACGGCGTCGCGTTGCCGTCTTAAATGAAGAGGGCCTTGTGCTCCCGGGACCGTCGCTTTCCGATCTACTGGAAGATATGGACCACGCCCTGCGTAAGCTGGAAATCCGGGTGGATGGGGTCGTACAGTGGGGCGATATTGATCTCGGTGAGGTTGATGTTGCCGGTGATGATTGCGACGTCGCGAACGGTGTAGACGCTGCTGGTACTGCCGTTACAGGCGAGGAAATCCGCGGGGGAGAATCGGGTGGTCACCCGGAGACGGGCATGCGCTTGGGGGAGGCGGTTGTACAGGCGGATGGGATGACCGTCCGCCAGGAACCTGCAGACGTCCCCCTGGAAGGGACAGGCACGCATCCGAACAATGTAGGCAGCCGCTTGGCGGATGCGAGTGTCCCCTCGGAAGAGGCGGACGACGATCCGCTACCCGATTACGCAGCGGGTCCGATGCTTGTGCTGTCAGACGTTCCGTTCTCGCAAGTGCCAGGGGTGGCGGCGGCCATGGGCAAGCCGGTGGCGGCCTTGCGGCTCCCGCCCGTGAACGCCCTCGTGGCTGACGCCCCGATTCCGAAACGCAGTCATGGCAGCGCGAAATTCACCATCGTGCTTTCAACGGATCCAAGTGGAGTGGACAAGCCCGTTCTCTCGATCCGGCAGGATTCGCTGCGCGTGACGTGGGAGTGGGAGGGCGAATTCCCGCTGGTCGCTTGGGTACGGGATAACGATGTTGCGGCGAATTTCGCTGACGAACAGCTCGGTGTGGGCGCCTTTGTGACGCGCATATGCACAGATTTGTCCGATACCGATCCGCAGGCGTTGCGGGACGCACTGTTGGGGGATCCGGAGCATGCGGGCCGCAATGTTGCTGCTGCCATTGGACTACCTGCAGAAGTGGGGGACTGTCTGGAGGGCCTGCTGGAGGCCCGCTCACTCCCCGGGGCAGTCGTCTTTGAGCCGAAGCCGTTTACTGAACGTTTGCAGTCTACGGTTGCATATGAAGTTTCTGGACAGGGCGTGGCGGCTCCCGGGTTCTGGGCAGTGTACCGCAAATTGTATCTGGAGCATCCGCGGGCAATGGAGGCGGTTGCGACGGCGCAGGCCGGCATCGGGGCCATCCTCGTGGCGTCTGGAACACGGATGTGGCATCGCACCTCAGGCAAGGTTCTTGCCGGTCTGGGAGGTGCATTGGCAGTGAATGCTGGTGCACGGATTTTGGCGACGCAATGGATACAGGCTGCGCTGGAGGCCGAAGGCTTGGCGGTGCGGCGTGAAACTGTTGACGACGGCGAGTAAGCCGACGCGGCTTGCCTTTTGTGGACAGCCGGTCGATGCACCGACCATTCGACGCACCGGGTTGTGAGACGATTACGAGGATGGATGCGATGGCAGAAACAAGCGTCGATGACGCCATTGAGGCTTTCTGGGTACGTGCCCGAAATGCGGCTGGAATATACCCATTGGAGGCAGTGCTAGGGCAGGACGAGCAGATGTCGCTTCGCCCGCCCGTATTCAGCTTTGGGGACTCGGTGGAGATGGCTGACTGGCTGTGTCAGTTAGTTATTGACGGGAAGAAGACGGCGACGTCGAGCTGGCGTGACATGTACTCACACGAAGGCGCCGAGCTGCCCGAAGTTGGTGAACTCTCCATCGTCTGCGATGGAGCGGGAAAGCCGCGTGTACTGCTCCGTTTGACGGCGGTGGAGACGGTGAGTTTTGCGCACGCGGGCCCGGAAATAGCAGCCGCTGAGGGCGAGGGCACCTTCGAAGAGTGGAGGGAGGCGCACGATGCGGTTTTCCGGCATGAATGCGAGGAAGCGGGTATCGAGTTCGACCCGAATGGCGATATCGTCGTCGAGCATTTTGAGGCGCTGTACTCGCTGTGACACGGAAGTGTTCGACAATGAGGATCCCTACCGGGTAGTCGATGGCACGCGTTGTTGATGTTGGGGTGGATGGCGCTCACGAGGTGAGGTGGGATGCTGTTCATCACCTAGCGGCAGGCAGTGCCGGATAGCGGTCGCGGACGTTGCGGCAGGCGGTGCTCGCTATTGGTGTGGTGCACATCATCAGATCGCGGACGCTGAGGCCTATTCGGTAGCGGTTGCGGTACCGCTCGCTCCGACGACCGTGCAGTTTTCGGCCGGGCTGAGTGTGCCCTCCGGATTTGCCGCCGCAACGTTCTCAGGCGTTTCCAAACTCTCGTAGTCGGATCCGAGCACAATATTGAGCGTTGCGTCGGTGATGCCGTTGTTGTATTGGATCATGCTGTCGGGGAAGTACTGTGCGATAGTGTAGGCAGCAGCGATACCCTCCGGACCGGTGATGATGCGCGCCGACTCGCTAAGGCTCTGTCCGTCCCAATTGCCGGTCTCATTGACGACGACGCCGCGACCGGCAAGATCCGTTGCCGCCTGGCTCGCTAGGTTCGCCCGGGAGGTGGAATTGTAGACATTGACAGAAATCGAGTTGAGTTCGACAGCCGCCGTGCCTTCCTCAATACAGGGAGTGACAACTGTATTCGAGGACTTTGCCGGGGTGAACTCCCGGTCGAACGGGAATGGCAGGACGCCGGTCCAGAAGAGGAGGGACAGTAAGAGGAGCACTGCGAGGATCGCTGAGATGGATCCGAAGATAATGGTCTGACGCTGCTGGATCCGGCGGCGGTATGCAGCTCTCGCCGTTGTCTTTCCCTCGTTCACAAGGTCAACCGTAGCGGAGGAGAGCGCTTCGCGCATGCTTTGGAGCGTACTGTGCCCGACGAGATGGGAGGAAGCGGGGTGGCAGTGGCACGATTCGTTCGCGTTGGGCAGACCAGTCGTTTGCGTTCGTCAGACCAGTTGTTCGCGTGGTCAGAGCAGTGGGGTGCAGAGGCGATGGCAGGCGAAAAGGAACGCGCGATCATGCACGGGTCGTCGGCCGTGTATGGGCGGCGTGTTGGCAGAATGTGGGATCCTCGGCCGGGCAGAGGTGTGAGAATGGCGGCATTTGGCGCAACTAATGGTACAAGTGGCTCGGCATGAATAGCGCGTGAGAGTTCCCTGCCGTAAGCTTGGCACCGACGGTTCCCTCACCGGCTTCACCACGGACCGGAGCGAACTGTGCACAAGGAGACGCAGTCTTCCTCGGAAAGGCATTTTATGGGAAAGCGTATTGCAGCAATTCTTGCGGGAGCGGTCCTGCTTCTCGCACCGCTCGCAGCGGCGCAGAATGGCACGCCGCATAAGGGCGATGTGGCCTATGCAGTCGGAGTCGGAGCTGCGCGAGGCGGCGCAATCGTCCTGGGGATCTTGCTCATTGTCTACGGAATTCGGAAGAAGCCCGAGAAGGATAGTTCCGCCCAGCCACAAATGCCGCAACAGTACACGCAGACGCCGGGCCAAGCGCCGGGAGACGGCCAGCAGTATGTGCCCAACGGCGTACAACAAGCCGGTTGGAGTTCTGCTGGTGAGGCGCAGCAACCGGGCGTGCCGCCGCAGGGTTCATACCCGGAAGCCAGCCCTTATCAGCAACCGGACCCTTATCAACAGCCTGGTTCTTACCCGCAGTCCGGTTCTTACCAACAGCCCGACTCGTCTCAGTAACCGGGCTCATATTAGTCATCCGGTTCATACCGACAGCTTGGTTTCGGCCGGTCGCTTGAAAGGCATCGGTGATCGCGGGCCCGTCGTGTTATCCGCGCACGTGCATCACGCTGTAAAACGTTGGTACCCCGCCGAAGAATCGGCCGGGTACCAATCTTTTGGCGGAGGATGGGGGATTCGAACCCCCGAGGGCTTGCACCCAACACGCTTTCCAAGCGTGCGCCATAGGCCACTAGGCGAATCCTCCTGGCGCGTCAAGACGCCCTATAAGGTTAGCGGATGCGACGGCCGGGCGCGAGTTCAGCCGGTGAGATAACTGTCTCGCTTCCTACGCTTCACGTCTCTGCGGGCCTGGATCCTTGTTTGATGGTCTGTTAGCGGGAAACGGGCTCGTTCGGCGGGCGACGCCCCATTCTGGGGTCAACCGCGGCCCGTGCCATTCTCGCGGCTTGCAGGGATGCCGGGGCGTGCACGCTCCTCAGTTGGCGAGGCCCTCAATGACTTCCGCGCGTGGAAGCTTGGTGAGCAGTTCGCCCGGCACGGCCAACTTCGAGGTACGCAGGCCTGAACCGATGACGCAGAATCCTTCCGCGACACGTGTGTCGATGAGTAGTCGCCAATTCTCGGGAATACCAACCGGCGTGATTCCTCCGTACTCCATCCCCGATGCGGCGACAGCGCGCTCCTGCGGCCAGAATGAGCACTTGCGCACGTTGAGCGTCTTCTTGATGACGTGATTGACGTCGGCATTCGTCGTCGCGCGGATAACAGATGCCGCAACCCTTTCCTCGCCCTCCCTCTTGCCTGCCACGAGGATGCAGTTGCACGAGAGGTAGATGTCCATCTCGTAGTGCTCCGTCATGGCTTCGGTATCGGCGTATGCCGGATCAATGCCACACACGAGGGCCCGCGCGGCAAGCTCCGGCTCCTGCGCTGCCACTTCCCGTAGCCCATCAGCAACCGGCGTAGCTAGAAGATGAAGATTGTCCAGTGCGCTCACCCAGTGAGCGGTTCCCATCCCGTTGATCTCGTCCACAATGCTCATGCCGCCCACCATAGAACCTGGAATGAACGGATGGAAGGATGCGTCCGACTTGTGGCACCTTTGTCACCCGGCATCCTCAGCGTTATTCGAAGGTGATCCCAGGGCGTTGTCTGGCTGTTAATCCGGCGTTTGAGGTTCAGGCGGTCCTATGGGAGTTCCGGCCGAATGACGTTGTGTCGCACCGAATGTACAAAGGCCACGGTCCGCACTCCACGGTTCGGGCTCCAGGCCAAACAGCTTCAGTCAACTGAGTACTCGGCTCGGTATTGAGTTTGTGGTGCACGGTGGGAGAGGAAGTCGTGATATCGCCTATGGTGAACCGTGCCATTGCACGCGCCGCCCGTGGAAGGGAGGAAGAAGCTCCCGCTCGGCGGGAGACTCCCGTAGGCTCACCAAACGTTGGTGACATTATCCGTTTGCTCGGTCCGGGTTTGGTCTCGGCGCTTCGGTGACGTAAGCTAGGCAAAGACTCCCCACGCGGCGTTATCTTGCAAAACTCCCCCAGGGCTGGAAGGCAGCAAGGGTATGCGGGCTCTGACGGGTGCGTGGGGAGTCCTCGCTTTTCCGAGTGGCTGCCCTTCCACACCGCTTTTCTCAAGCATGCCGTCCGATATCGGGGTACCTGCTAGCCATGTTCATTCGCATCGAATGACGCGCGAATGTGACGGTGCCTACCCGTACACTGGTGGGGTGAGCACGGCACTGTATCGGCGTTATCGCCCGCAGACTTTCCAGGACGTGATTGGTCAAGAGCAGGTTTCTAAACCGATCATGGCGGCATTGCGTGCCGGAAGAACGGCGCACGCCTACCTTTTCTCGGGTCCGCGTGGTTGCGGGAAGACGACCTCGGCCCGTATTCTCGCGCGTTGTTTGAACTGTGCCCAGGCGCCAACCGATACTCCCTGTGGGGAATGCGAGTCATGCCGTGAACTCTCCCGCGAAGGCTCGGGGTCGCTTGATGTGGTCGAAATGGACGCGGCGAGTCATGGCGGCGTGGATGATGCACGCGACCTCATTGAGCGTGCATCCTTCGCTCCGGCTCGTGATCGGTACAAGATTTTCATTATCGACGAGGCTCATATGGTTTCGAACCAGGGCTTCAACGCGCTGCTTAAGTTGGTCGAGGAACCACCCGAGCATGTGAAGTTCATCTTTGCCACCACGGAGCCGGAGAAGGTGATCGGAACGATCCGTTCCCGCACACATCACTATCCGTTCCGCCTAGTGCCTCCGGAGACGTTAGAGCACTACCTCGCTCAGATCTGCGAGGAAGAAGGGGTCCACATCGGAGCCGGGGTTCTGCCGTTGGTTGTGCGAGCAGGCGGTGGATCCGTACGCGATTCCCTGTCTGTATTGGACCAGCTCATGGGTGGAGCCGACGGCGATTCGATTGAGTATGCCGATGCTATTGCGCTGCTGGGATATACGGATGCTGCGCTTCTCGACGACGCCGTCGAGGCACTTGCCGCCAGCGACGGTGCGACCTTGTTCTCGGTTGTTGACCGGGTCGTACAGTCCGGGCATGACCCACGTCGTTTCGTGGAGGATTTGCTGCAACGCCTGCGGGATCTGACGGTGATAAGTCTGGCGGGGGAGGCAGCTTCCGCTGTGCTTGACTCCTTGCCCGGTGATCAATTCGAACGCATGGTTCGCCAAGCGGAGCATGTGGGAGGTCGGCGCGCATCTCGTAGCGCCGATCTCACCAATGAGGCTCTTAATTTGATGGTCGGTGCCACATCGCCTCGTCTGCAGTTGGAGTTGCTGTGTGCGCGGTTGCTGCTGCCGGAGACGACGGCGTCTGTCGCTCCTGCAGGGGCTGAAACGCCGAAGAGCGATGCCGACCACGCGGCATCGAGCGCACCGGCCTCCCGGCCGTCGCGTCCAGTCAGTGCGCGGCATCCGGGCGGTGGACAGGGCCAGGCAGGTCCATCGCACGGCGGAGTACCGCGTGCCAGTGGTCCCGCACAGCCGGGAGCACGCGTGTCACCCGCTTGGGCGGCTGCGGCCGAGCCGGAAGTCCCACGCGAGGATGTCGCGGCTGCTGATGGCGGAGGCGGTCGCAGCGATGAGCCACAGGCCAGCAGTACAAGCGCTGAAACGCCGATAACAGGTGAAGTTGCCATTTCGGAGGCCGAGCCCGCAACGCCTACGACGTCGGTAACGGCCGCGGCGCCATCGCCGGAGCCCGCGGGAGGTGCGGAGTCGGCCCTGCCGCAGAATGCCGCCTTGGTCCGGCAGCGCTGGGATGAAATCGTCACGGCCGTGCAGCAGAACTCACGGTCCACTGCGGCACTGATCCAAACCAACGCACAAATCGGTGGCTTGGCGAATGGCACGCTCACATTGTTCTTCCAAACCGCGGGGTTGGCGACGACGTTTAACGAACGTGGCGACCACGCTCCTCGCGTGGCGAGAGCACTCAACGACGTCCTTGGTCTGAATGTTCAAGTACGGGCGGAGGTCGGCGGGGGCGATGCCCCAAAAGCACCGGCCGTCCCTAGCCGGACGGCACCGGCCAGCAACGCCCCATCTGTCGGCGTGATTCCTCCGGCACAGGCTGGCCAGCCCGAGGCATACGGCCAGTCATCGGGCGACGTGTCGGCAAACACCACGGGTGACGGTCCGGCCGGGGCGGCGCCTGACCTTGCAGCACGGGCGCAGGAGCACGTGCCGACCGCAGATGCCGGGGCGACTGCGCGGGGTACCGAGGGTGATGAGCCCCGAACGGGATCCGGAGACGGGTCGACCGGGAGTCCGGCCCGTGGGAACGAGCCGGCGCCCACATCTGATAGCCAGGTTGGACCAGTGGCAAATCGCCAGGCGGAACCGGCATCTCGTGGCAATTGGGAACCGGCATCTCCTGGTAGTGCGGTTCCGGCACCTGATGCTGCGGCGGTCTCGACGCCCCGCAGTAAGCCGCAGCCGACATCCGAAAACGAACGGGCGATATCCGAAACCGAACGGCGACCGGCATCTGATAGCGATGACACGGTGGGCACTACGGGTGGGAACGCTGCGGTGCCGGACCCGGCTGGCGTACTGGGTCCCTTGGTCGACGAGGTCGTGGAGGCAACCGCATCACGCGGCACTGAGAAGGCGAGTGATGAGGCGGGCGCCTCCGCTGCAACGTCTGCGCAGGCCGGCATGGACGTAACATTTGCACCAGGTAGCACCAGCTCCGCGCGCACGGACGATGCCGTGTGGGATACGGAAGCGACAGGAGCCGATCTCCACATCAGCTCCGCGCGCACGGACGATGCCGAGGAGCCCTTCTATGCACAGCGGATGCCAACGCTGCCACCGCGTCCGCCGTCGTCAGATGGGCCGAGAGCATCGGCGAGTGTAACGGAGGCACAGTCCGATGGGCCGCAGAAGCCGCCGTCGGGTGCACCGCAAACAACGTCGGCCGCACGAACGGCCACAGGCGATGGAACCCACTATGCGCCAGAAGCGCCGCATGGCTTCACCGTGCGAGAGTCTGGCGATGCTCAAGATGGCTCCGTTGGGGATCGCGGCGCGCCCAGTAGCGATGCAGGGCAGACGGTTGGGAACCAGGCACAACCCGTCATTCCCCGCATGCCGACGCCCCCGCCGCGCGGCGCTCGTGGGGGTGGCCAATCGTTCATGTCGCGTGTCCTCGCGGAGCATGGCGGTCAGACGCCGCCTCCGCCACCCGTGCCGGAAATGGCCGAGGAACTCCCCGAAGACGACCAGGTGAGTCCCGATGATCCAACCGTGGCGCAATCTGATCTGGTCGGTCTGGAGGTTGTTCTCTCCACCTTTAATGGCACAGTGATTGAAGAGAAGCCCGTGGAAGGCGGAGGTGCGTAAATGGCAGGTGTTTACGATGGCGCGGTCCAAGAGTTGATCGACGAGCTGGGGCGCTTACCCGGTGTTGGCCCGAAGAGTGCACAGCGTATTGCCTTCCACATTCTTGAGGAGGATCAGACGGATGTGGAGTCGCTTGCCCAGGCCATCCTGCGCGTGAAGGAACGTGTCCGTTTCTGCGAGGTCTGCGGCAATGTGACCGAGGAGCAGATCTGCTCGATTTGTGCGGATACGCGCAGGCTCGACTCCGTGATCTGCGTTGTCGAGGAGGCACGAGACATCGTTGCCATTGAGCGAACCCGTGAATTCCGCGGTCGATATCACGTGCTAGGCGGCTCGATCAACCCGATTCAAGGAATCGGGCCGGAGGATCTGCGCATTAGAGAGCTGCTGGCGCGCCTGGGAGACGGGGCGGTGACCGAGGTCATCCTCGCCATGGATCCGAATATCGAGGGTGAAGCCACCGCCGCCTACCTGCTGCGCATTCTGGTTCCGCTAGGGGTAGCCGTCTCTCGGCTCGCCTCTGGTCTCCCGGTTGGGGGCGACTTGGAGTACGCCGACGAAATCACACTGTCCCGCGCTTTTGAAGGCCGTCAACGTGTTCATACCCCGACCCCGCAGGGTGCTCCCGAGGGGTCGCAAGGGGGCGCAGCGTCAGTGCCCCAAAGGCCTGTGTCGTCAACGTCGCAAGGCTCCACACTGCCGCTGCCTGGCCGGGCAGCACAGGCCCCGGAGCGACCGGTACCACGGGCACTAGACGGTCCGTCGGCGCAAGGCCCGGCACCCCAACTCTCGGAATGACCGGCACGCTAACTCCTGGAGCGACCAGTACCACAACTCCCGGACGGAGCAATGCCTCGGATTCGCAGTGAGTTGCTGTCCACCGCTCGGCGGCAGATGCGCCACTCGGCCCGCATCGGTACGATTAGTCCGTCAAATTAAGGAGAACGACGTGTCACTTGTGGTTCAGAAATTTGGTGGTTCCTCTGTTGCAGATGCCGCCAGTATCAAGCGTGTTGCCAAGCGCATTGCGGCGACGCGCGAGGCGGGCAATCAGGTTGTTGTCATCGTCTCGGCCATGGGCGACACAACGGACGACCTCATAGATCTGGCCCAACAAGTCACCGACGATCCTCCCGCGCGTGAAATGGATATCCTGCTCACCGCGGGCGAGCGCATCTCCATGGCACTGCTGGCCATGGCCGTGGACGAACTCGGTGTGGAAGCCCATGCCTACACCGGGCAGCAGGCCGGCCTGATGACGGATAACCGGTACGGCCGTGCATCCATAGTCGGTATCGTGCCGGAGCGGATTCTGCGGACGATCCAAAGTGGTGCGGTTGCGATTGTGGCGGGATTCCAGGGGGTGAATTCTCACAACGACGTCACCACACTGGGGCGCGGTGGATCTGACACGACAGCGGTGGCATTTGCCGCAGCACTGCATGCCGATGTGTGCGAAATCTACACCGATGTGGATGGCGTCTTCTCGGCCGACCCAAGGATTGTGCCATCGGCTCGCCAGCTCGGCGTGGTTACCTACGAGGAAACCCTGGAACTCGCCGCGCACGGCGCCAAGGTTCTTCACCTGCGTGCTGTGGAATTCGCCCGCCGCTACAACGTCCCGTTACATGTACGATCATCATTCTCCGACAAGGAAGGCACGTGGATCGTGAACGATAATCTCAGTCAGAACGAAGCGATGGAAGCCCCGGTGGTCTCCGGCGTGGCCCATGACCGCTCGCAGGGAAAAATATCGGTGGTGGGGGTCCCGGATATTCCGGGCGCGGCGTCTAAGATCTTCGCCATTGTGGCCGCCGCCGATGGAAATATCGACATGATCGTGCAAAATACGTCACTGAGTTCGCCCGGCATCTCGAATATCTCCTTCACCGTGCCGCAGGCACAGATCAAGGATGTGGTAGCCGCGCTTACCGCCAAGCAATCGGAGCTGGGATTCAAGGACATACGTGTCACCGATTCCATCGGAATTCTTTCCATCGTGGGTGCGGGGATGCGATCTCATTCGGGTGTTTCGGCCAAGCTTTTCACCACGCTGGGCGACTTGGGGATTAACGTGGATATGATCTCGACGTCGGAGATCCGGATCTCTGTGGTCGTCAGCCCAGACCAGTTGGACGAGGCCGCACGCGCGGTGCACACCGCCTTTGACCTCGATACCGAAGCGGAAGCCGTTGTTTATGGAGGTACGGGACGATGAGTATCACTCTGGCTGTAGTCGGCGCCACAGGGCAGGTGGGGCGCGTCATGCGGCAACTCCTGGAGGACCGTGTGGTGCCGGTAGATGAGGTTCGTTTCTTCGCGTCGCACCGCTCCGCCGGCACGGTGTTGCCTTTCCGTGGCGAGGATGTTGTGGTGGAAGATGTCGCCACCGCCGACCTGAGCGGAATTGATGTTGCCGTGTTCTCCGCCGGGGGCGGCACCTCGCGCGAATACGCCCCGAAGTTTGCTGCGGCAGGCGCGGTCGTCGTCGACAATTCCTCGGCATGGCGTAAGGATCCTGATGTACCGCTCGTGGTATCTGAAGTGAATCCGCACGCGCTGAAGAATCGGCCGAAGGGCATTATCGCCAACCCGAACTGCACTACCATGGCCGCGATGCCGGTGCTGAAGGTACTGCATGATCAATTCGGTCTCAAGCGCCTGATCGTCTCTACATACCAGGCGGTCTCCGGATCGGGCATCGAGGGTGTGCGGGAGCTCGATGAGCAGGTGCGTGCCGGAGTGACGCAGGATCTCACCGCGCTTGCACTCGACGGGAGTGCGGTTGCGTTTCCGGAGCCGAGTACCTACGTTGCGCCGATTGCCTTCGACGTCGTCGCCTTCGCTGGCAATCTTGTCGACGACGGCTCGGAGGAGACCGACGAGGAGCAGAAACTGCGCAACGAGTCGCGTAAGATCCTGGAGATTCCTGACCTTGCCGTATCAGGCACCTGTGTGCGGGTGCCTGTATTCACTTCTCACGGTCTTTCGATCAATGCGGAGTTTGAGAAGCCGGTGACGCCGCAACAGGCGCGGGAGCTCCTCGCAAAAGCACCCGGGGTGGAACTGGCGGATGTGCCGACACCCCTGCAAGCGGCAGGTACAGATCCCTCATACGTGGGCCGTATTCGGCAGGATCAGTCCGTAGAGGGCGGCTGTGGCCTGGCCATGTTCGTTGTTGGTGACAATCTGCGTAAGGGCGCGGCACTCAATGCTATCCAGCTTGCGGAACTGGTCATTCAGGAGCTGCAAAGCTGACTCGCCGGGACGCTGACTGAAACCGGTGGCTCACGATTCACGGTGTACTTGTACGGCCGGTTGAGGCGTATGCCCTTCATACAGATCGACGCAAGTGCCTTCGATGCCGATGGCTCG
This sequence comes from Actinobaculum sp. 352, assembly GCF_003957265.1. NCBI lineage: Bacteria > Bacillati > Actinomycetota > Actinomycetes > Actinomycetales > Actinomycetaceae > Actinobaculum > Actinobaculum sp. 352. Next base: position 134,741 of record NZ_RQSN01000005.1, read on the forward strand.
TCCGAAGTGAGATGTGATCGCCGTCCGATTATGGCGTGGACAGGGTTGCCGAGTGACTCGGTGCCGCCATCGGGCATTCGCGGCCGGTGGTTTGCTAGCGATTGGGTAAGTCGAGGCCAGAGCCGTGTCAGTAGATCTCGTCGCTGTTCAGCCCCTCGAGCTCTTCGGTGTCCATGCCGATGTAGGAGCGCTCGTCGCGGCGATGTCGCAACACATTGTCGATGAAGGAGCAGATGGCCTCATCCAGCGGAATGTCCTTGTGGGCCTTCTCGGAGATGAACCAACGGTGATCGAGAAGCTGGTGGAAGATCTCGGCCGGCTCCAGCTTCCCGCTGAGTTCGCGCGGCACGCGGCTAACGGCATGCTCGAAAACGTTTGTCAGCCAATCGTGCGCAACCAGTGATAAGGGCGCGTCGCTCTGCCCGGTGATGGCGCGATATTGTTCCATGTCATGCATCATGCGCCTGGCCTGGTTCTCCTCGACGTCCATGCCGGTCAGCCGCATAATCTGACGCGAGAAATGGCCGGCGTCGACAACCATGGGCTGGATGGAGATATGTGCTCCTTCCAGATCGGTGACCATGGAGAGCTCGCTGACATCAAATCCGAGATCGTTGAGGCGTTTGACACGATCATTGACTCTCCAGCGCTCGTCAAGCCCGAATGAAGTCTCCTTCGTCAGTTCGCCCCATAGCTCTTCGTAGCGTTGGACGAAGGCGTTACCGATCTCCACCGTGTCGACCTCTTCGGGGAGTATTCCACCCGCCTGCAGATCCATGAGTTCTCCGATGATATTCGTGCGGGCGACGTCGATATCGTAGAGTCGCATGCCTTCGGAGAGCTCATCGTACATTTCGCCGGTTTCTGCGTCGACGAGGTAAGCGGCGAACTCTCCGGCGTCGCGGCGAAACAGAGTGTTCGAGAGCGAAACGTCACCCCAGAAGAAGCCGAGGAGGTGCAGACGAACCATCAGTACGGTCAGGGCATCGATGAGACGCCCGACGGTGGCGGGGCGCTGGTGCCTGCCGAATACGGCGCGGTAGGGCAGCGAGTAGGAAAGATGCTCTGTGACTAGAGCCGGGTTGAGCGGTTCGCCCTGTGGTGTCACTCGGCCGGTGATAACCGCAATTGGCTCGACGGCGGGTGCATCGACGCGGATGAGATTACGCAGCATCTCATACTCGTGATACGCGACTTTCTCGCCTATTTCCTTGACGGCGATGACGCGGCCCCCCAAATGGACGAAGCGTACCACGTGACGTGAAATACCGCGGGGGAGTGCGGCCACGATATCGTCGGGCCAGGTGTCCAACGGCAACTGCCAGGGAAGGTCGAGTAGCTCGGGATTAACGCGCGCGGCTGTAATCTGAAGCGAATGTGCCATCTCTCTAAGAATCCTCGGCCCGGGTAGCGGAAGTAGTTCTCGGTGACCGCGTGCACACACCGCTCGAGGCGTGTGCTGCCGAGTACTTTGGCGCAGCGGGACGCCGCCCTGCCGCATCTGGCCTACTCTCGGACCTTGTCATGTCACCTCGAAGAACATTATGCACGTCGCACGGCCAACGCGCATTTGCAGGTGCCCTTGCATGGCGAACTTCCTTCCGGCCCGTTCACGTGGGCGGCGAACCAGCCGGAAGGAAGCACTTAGCACTGTGAGTTGGCTGGCGCTTGCCGATACTGTTTGATCAGCACTGGCAGACGCGCTCTTGCGCCATCAGGAGCCGAGGCGCTTGCCGCTGGCAGCGGCGAAGAAATGAACGCGTTCGATCTCCGGCACCAGGTTGATAACATCACCCGGTTCAGGCACGCGGTCCGGATCAATACGCACCGTCACCTGATCGGAGCCATCTCCGGAGCCGAACTTCTCCGTCTCCGCATCCGATCCAGCGATCTTCCCGTAGACGTATGCATCGGAGCCGAGCGACTCGACGAAGCTGACCTCGAGCGGGAGTATGGACTGGCCCGAAGATGCGCTTGTCTCAACAGTGGAGCCTCCGGTTGTCCAACCGAAGGACTCCGGACGCATACCCAGGATGATCTGGTCGCCGTCGTCCGGGGATACCTGCGAGAGAACATTCGTCGGCAGGTCCACACGCGCGTTGCCGTGGACGGCTTGCGTGCCCGAAATGGTCCACTTGCCAAGGTTCATGGCGGGAGAGCCGATAAATCCGGCGACGAAGGCATTCTCGGGGCGCGCGTACATATCCTTGGGAGTGCCGACTTGCTGCAGCAGTCCGTCTTTGAGAACGGCGATACGATCTCCCATGGTCAGTGCCTCGGTCTGATCGTGCGTCACATAGACGGTGGTGATGCCGAGTCGGCGTTGCAGGGAGGCGATCTGCGTACGTGTCTGCACGCGAAGCTTTGCGTCAAGGTTAGAGAGCGGCTCGTCCATGAGGAACACATGTGGTTCGCGTACGATGGCGCGGCCCATGGCAACGCGCTGCCGCTGACCGCCGGACAGGGCCTTCGGCTTGCGGTCCAGATAGGGTTCCAGGTCAAGGATGCGTGCCGCTTCTTCGACGCGATCACGAATCACGTCCTTGGGCTCGCCGGCGATTTTCAGAGCGAATCCCATGTTCTGCGCAACGGTCATATGCGGATAGAGCGCATAGTTCTGGAACACCATCGCGATGTCGCGATCCTTGGAAGGAACGTCGGTAACATCGCGATCACCGATCAGGATGCGGCCGTAGTTGACCTCTTCGAGGCCGGCTAGCATCCGTAGCGACGTCGACTTTCCGCATCCTGACGGGCCGACGAGGACGAGAAACTCGCCGTCTTCGATGTCCAGCGAAAGCTGGTCCACTGCAGGTTTATCCGATCCAGGGTAGATGCGGGTTGCTTGATCAAAGGTTACGGTTGCCATTTGTCATGGTCCCTTCACCGGCAGGTACGTGCCGGACGATCCGAGTGAAAGGTGCCGAGTACGTGTCGACTCTGACACGGCCCACCATCTGGGTGAACCGAGACTCATTGTTACATAGCAGGCAAGGGATTTCCAACTTTTGCAGATCGTTTGCAGTTTGTTGCGCAACGCTCGTCAGGCCTTGGCGGGGGTGCTTGTACGTGGTGCGGGCGGGGAGAAACCGCTTGCCAGGCGCGGATTAATGCCGAAAACGACGAGCCTTCGCAAGAGTTACCGCAGGTCAGTGTTGTTTTCGTCACAATCGGTCGTTCTGGTGACGCGTCATGGCGGTGACACATCATGTTTGCCCGTGGCGGAAATGGTGCGGACGGCCTCGGCAACCGCGACATCCATACGCATGGTGTTCGCGGGCGACGGAAATGGTGGCGGCGCGCGGTTGGTGCCGACATGTAGTTCGGTGCCGGTGAGAAGACTGCAACGGTAACTATGATCTCGACAACACGGCTGTGAGGAGTTCTCCCCAGCTGTCAATGGGTACTTCAACGGCAAAGAAGGGTAGCGTTGGAGACGTGCGTGAACGGGCTGAGATTGGAGGCTACCGGCTGATCCGGAGGATCGGTTACGGCGGCATGTCCACCGTGTTTGAAGCGGAGGACGGTTCCGGACAGCGCGTTGCCCTGAAGCTTCTGCATCCTGCCGTTGTGGCGGATGAAGCGGGGCGCACACGGTTACGTCGGGAAGTGCAGACCATGCAGCGCGTCCGCGGACCCTATGTGGCGGAGGTACTCGATGCAGAAACTGAGGAAGACGAGGCATTCATCGTCACCGAACTCATTGAAGGCCCGACACTTGAGCAGGATGTACAGGATTCGGGCGTGTACAAGGGCGGCGATCTCGCCAGCCTCGCCGCCGATTTAGCGACTGCCATTCGCTCCGTACACGGGGCGGAGGTGTTGCACCGAGATTTGAAGCCGTCGAATGTCATGGTGTCTGACCATGGCCCAGTTCTTATCGACTTCGGTATCGCGCAATTGGAGGAAGACTCCCGCCTTACTGTGCCCGGATCTCTGACTCATACGCCCGGCTATTGCGATGCGCGGGTCATCTCTGGAGCAGCTCCGGATGAAGCGGCAGATTGGTGGGCATTGACAGCGGTTCTCGCCTACGCTGCGACCGGGCATGACCCGTATGGCAGCGGTAACTCACCGGCAGTGATGCGCCGCGTCTTGACGGGTGAGCCGGATCTGACCGGGCTGGATTCCCGCTTGGTACCGGCCTTTGAACGAGCGCTTGCAACCGAGGCCGAACAGCGTATCAGCTTTGACACTCTTGTAGACGCGCTGCGAGATCCGTCGCAGACGGAGAGACTGCTTGAAGAGGCTGATGCTGCCAGGGGTGGTGACAGTGCTCCGTCTACCGGGCAAGTGGCGGGTATTCTCGCCGCCGAGAACGGAGCAGATGCACCGGGCGCTACGCGCGTTCTGCCATCAAACACGGCAGCGAGTACCGCCGTTCTGGATTCGAGTGGAGCGTTCGCTCCGAACGTTCACTCCGGCTCTGACGCCCGGTCCAACTCCGACGGGCAGGCGACACAACTGCTGCCTCCCGTGGGGAAGGATTCGCAGTCCGGTGAGGGCACTGGGGTTGCGAACTCGTCAGGCGCGGGCGCCGTCGCGGAGGATGGCTTAACGGCCCGCTACGAGCTGGGCGCCGGATTCCCGGCCGTGGATACTACGGAGGCGATGGTGAATGCGCCCACCCAGACGTTGGCCTCGCCGCCCACTGCAGCGTACATGTCGCCGCAGGTCTACTCCTCGCCGCCCACTGCAGCGTACAACACGTATACTCCCGACGGTTATGCGCCGGTGCAAGAGAGCTATCCCCCTCGCGATGTTCCCGCCGTGGCACAGCCGGGCGATCCTGCCTACGGATACGAGGCTCCCTACGAGGTTCCCGATTGGTTGTGTCCGGCGCCGTCGGCGAAGCTCCTCGTGGCGCTACTGGGGATGAGTTGTGCGCTGCTGGCCGTGGTGTGGCCGCTCGCCGTACTTTCGGCCTTCGGCATGCTCTCCATTCTCGCCAGCGCGATTGGCCTGTCGTATCACGATCTGCGGGAGCGCCGTATGCGCGCCGGTCGGCGGCGCGCGACCGACCACACGTGGACGGTGATGCGTGTGCCGTGGACACTGGCGCGGTCGTTCTTCCTCCAACTCGTCAGCATCACGGTGGGAGCATTCTTCGGGATTGCGACCCTGTGGATCGTCGGTTTACTCACAGGCGATCAACGCCTCTCCCTGCTGGTAGGAGTCGCCGTCTTCCTGCTGGGCGCCTGGTTGATTGCTTCCAGCGAGCATGCTCGGGAGGGGACGCGGCGCGTCATCGCTGCCGTCGCACCTACTGCCGGATACCGCACCTTCTGGATTGTTGTCTTGCTGGCCGCAGCCTTGGGAAGTGGCGTCATTGCCTATACGACGCATGTCATTGATTGGGCACCGCTGGCTGACGTGCCATTCCTCTTCAGCTCAATACCGTGGGGCGGCGGTTAGATTGCACGATTGGAGGCTTTGCGGCGGGATGGCTATATGGGAGGCTGGATATTCGGCAGGATGGCGGTTCAATGATTCTCAGGGTCGGTTTCCAGTGGACGTGGCAACAGAGGATGTAACCTGCACGTAAGAATTGCCGCAAGGCGCAACCTTACCTAGGATCATGACGTGGCATCAAGGAATACGCCCGGCACGAAGAACGCGGGCAAGACGAAAGAACAACGCCGCCGGGAGGCGCGCGAGCAGGCGGAGAAGCTCCGGCAGGAGGAGGCGCGGCGTGCGCGCCGGAACAGAATCTTCTTGATCGTTGCTTCGCTGCTGGTGGTCGCGCTCGTTGCGGTGGCGGTGTACATTATCATGACCTCCTCGAAGAAGACCGATGATGCGGACTCTACGAAATTCACGCATAAGGGTAGAGTTATCACGGAGCAAGCACCGAAGAATGTTGGCGAGTGGGGCGGTGTTTCGGTCGGTAAGAACCTTGTTGCCGGCACCTCGAACAAGGGTGTGCCAGAGGTGACGATTTATACCGACTATGCCTGTCACTACTGCGGTCAGTTGGAAGAGAGATTCGGTAGCCAACTCGAAGAAATGGCAAAAGACGGCGAGATCACATTGACCTATGTGCCCGTCAATATCTATAGCGACAACGAGTATGCATCCATGGGATCACAGGCAGACTACTTCATCGCGGCGAACGATCCGGAGCATTACTTGGCCTACCGCGCATTGATGTGGAGCAAGCTCTCGAATCCCTATCTGAGTGCGCAGGGTAATCAGATGCCGCAGTTATCAGACATCCTTGATGTGGCGAAAGAGGCGGGGCTATCCGACGAGCTTGTCTCTCAGTTGGGGGATGCGCTGAATTCTGGACTCTATGCCGATTATGTTGCACAGGTGACCCAACAGTTGCGGGTGGATCGCAAAGCCAGCACGCCAACCGTTCTGATTAACGACGATGTGTTGGAAAACTGGCCGACGCTGCCGGATGCGATCAAGGAATATCAGACGGCGTCAGCAACAGCGACGGCAACGGCTGAGGAAAGTTGAGGCGTTCGACTCTGCAGCAGGTGGGGCAGCGGTTCCCGCTGATGCCCAGTCGATCCGGTCGCGGATACTGATTCGTAGCATGGGCGGGAGCGGTGCCGACGGGCGAGCTTGGCAGATCCGGTCTGCAAGTGGCGCGAAACTGCCTGGGGCGGAAGCGGAGAGCCGCAGTAGCTCCCGTGAACGGCGATGATGAGCGGGAGAGTTCTTCTGGGCGAGGCGGTGTGGGAACCAATACAGTTGCCGCACCGCTCGCTCTTCGCTTTGCCGCTGCGTCGCACTTCTGGCAAGATATAAGGGCTTCAACGAGAGAACGACCGCTTCGTGCGGACCGTTCATTGGCCACCTTAGCTCAGTTGGTAGAGCACCCGCCTTGTAAGCGGACGGTCGCGAGTTCGAGTCTCGCAGGTGGCTCCGTGGGTTCCGTTGGGCGGAGAGTCGCAACGGAGTCCGTGCTTCCACCATTGCGCGATTTTGCTGCTTTTCACGGAGAGTCGTGCGACACGGTTCGTCGTGCGACACGGTTCAGCTTGCTGCGGAGCTGCCTTACAGTTGAGGCATGAAGTATGGCATGCGCAAGCCGAGTCCAAGGAAGTCAATCGCGGCGCGGACAACCGGCAAAATGAAGCGAAAGGTGAAGCGGGCGATCATCCCCGGTTACGGCAAGAAGGGGATGGGCTATCTACGCGATCCAGAACGCGCGGTGAAAAACGCCGTTTACAAGCGGACGACCTTTAGCATCACCGACCTGTTCAGGAAGTAAGCTGCACAGTCGTGCGGGGTCCTAGCATCACCTGAGGGTCTGCGCGGTAATGCCGTGGATAATGCGCCTCAACCTGCTCGGGGAGCTGGGGCCAATACCGGGTAGCTTGGCGGTGCCGTGTGACATGCCCCTGCGGCACCTGTTAGGGTAAGGCTGGCCTGACTTTAAGTGTGGAGGAGCGTTTCCATGCCGACCCCTGCCAGCCTCTACGAAGGACTGCTAGCGGCGATTCCTGCCGAGTTGACCGTTGTGCATGTGGATGTGGGCAAACAGTGGGTGCGGGTGACGAACTCCGCCGGAAACACAGGTATCGCTTGGGCGCTGGCCACCGAGTCTCGACCACGGCGCATGAACCCGGAGGCGCTGGTGGGTGCGACGTTGCCCGAAGTGGCCGCTTTGATCAGAGGGTGGAACCTCGCGGAATGCTCGCTGGGGCAGGCGGCGATCAACTCGTGGTATTCCGCTGCGGCCAACGGCTGCGGCCAACGGCTGCGGCCAACGGCTCCGCCTTCGTGAACAAAACCGCACCACGCCTACTGGAGCTCTCCCGGCACGCCCATAGCGTGCTGATTGGACCGTCAACGCCGCTCAGTCCGCTCCTCTTCGACTACGACGTCGATACGGTGACCGGTTTCATCTCCACTCCACCGCAGCAACAGCCGCTGCTACAGATCGGTGTCAAGGGTGTGCCTGGCGCGGGCTACCGCGTGCACCGGCATCGGGGGCAATAGGACTTGGTGTCTGGCTGAGGTGCCACAGTTGCCTGGTCGTCTTGTGCGATGCACTGGTTACGGTCTACAAACTCTTTTGTGATCGCAACTCTGTTGTGTATCGCTGGTAGTTTGCGCATTCCCAGCTATCGGAGGTTTTCACCGATCGGTCTTTAAGAGCTTCTGAGAGCCCTTGGCCACATGGCGAACTTGACACGTTACCGGCTATGTGTAAGATTACACTTACCTAGCATTGTCGGTGCGGTGGCGCGTCTGAACATGCCCGGTAGAGACATCTACAAACGAATTAGGCGGAATCATGAAGAAGCGGATTGCTTCAACTCTTCTGACTCTGGGATTGACCCTTGGCGCTGGCGGAGCCGCTGTGGCTGGGGTTCAGTATCCTGCGGAAGGTGGCACCTGAGAATATGGCAACGGCAGGACAGTGGCGTACTCGTACTACACGGTCAATCGCTGTCATGGGTCGTCAATCACTCGCAATGGTGTAGTCGAAGCGCGTTCGGTTAACACCGCTGCAGGTAAGAAGTCTATTGCTGAGAAGCGCAAAGCTCCGTGGACGACTTTCCGTTTTCATTATCGGGTTTGCTGATTTAAGCCTGCTGGCTGGGTAGGCTGTCGGAAGACAGTCAACCCAGCCAGCAGACCGCGCTACCCAGTGTTTTGCTCCACTGCCTACGCAGTGTTGGTATCCGGTGTCGAGTAGTCGAGTAGTTCGTCACCTCAGAAGGGATCTTCATGATACGGATCGTGGCGCGTATCGTCGCGGCGGCTATGGCGGTATTCATCGCAATTCTCACCGTGGCTATTATGCGTGAGGATTCCTTCTCATATCCCGTCGGTACGAGTCGGTCGTTTACGCTGAACACCGCGAACTCCTCGGTTCCGAAGGCCGAACTGCTTGCGGGCTTGAACGATGTAGCAGATTCCACGGGAGCCACCATCGTTAAGGCGTCCGCCGGTATGGAATCGGATGCGGAACGCCGCGATCTCATCTGGTTTGGAACGCGGAAGCCCGCGAGTGAGACGGAAGTCGACTGGTTCGACCGTACTCTCAGCGGTTCCCTTATCGCCAGCTCTGAACTCGGAGACCGCCCCCTCACCGGTCATTACATGATGAGCTCCGAACCGGGAGCGGTGGACAAACTCATGGACTGGGCAGAATCGGCGGGAGTGGAGATCGAGTGGACGGGGCTCCGCTCGCTGCGGGACCTCGTTGAAGCGTATGTGAGCGGAACGGGCGCCGGATTCGCTGTGATGGGCGTTGTCGTCCTCTTAGTGGCGGTCGCGGCAGCATGGTTTGCCGGGAGGATGCGTTCACGCTTACTGCGGCTGATGAACGGCGTGCGGCCATGGCGCATACACGGCCGCGATATTTGGCTGCTGGTGCGAATAGTGCTCGTATGGTCGCTCCTCGCCTGGGCCTTGAGCTGTGTGGCCGTTGCGGTTGGCTACGGAACCACCAAACTCTCCACCTTTGCCGGTATTTCACTGGCGGCACTCGCCGTTGCAGATGCGCTCGTCATGCTGGTGGCAGGGGCAGTTTCCGTGGCCACCCGTCCACGTGCGGCCACCGTGGCCAACCGTCAGCCTCCCGTTCTTGCCTTCACTCGCTTCAGCCTGGCCACTCGGGCTGTCGCGGTTGTGCTCGCCGTGACGATCGTGCCCTTCGCCTTCGACTATGCGCAGAATGCACGAGATGCGCATACCATGGCGGCACGGTGGGCGCAGGCGGATTCGGCGGTCACAGTCTCGCTGACAGACGCCATCCTGGACCTAGATTATGAGAGGGAACATTTTCAGCGCCTGACGCCTTTCGCTCAGGCGGCGCAAGCGGAGGGAATCGCGGCGCTTTCCTTCTCGCTCGGGGAGCTCACCACGCTCGAGAACATGGAATCCAGCGGATTCGACGACGTCGTGGTCACGGACCGGCGTTTCCTGGAGCTTATGGGCATTGGCGTAGGTGAAACGGGTAGCCGCGGCGAACTGGTGCCAAGCGATAGCGATGCCATTCCACCCGCGTTGCGCGCGGAACTCGAGGCCGGCTTCGAGTTATGGACGGCTGATGGCTCATCGCAGGGCGGGTACTCCTGCTTCACCTACGCGGGCGATGAACCCCTACCTGTTATTGGCAAGGTCCTCAGCAATGGAGACAACGTGGTGGTGCGCAACCCGTTGGTGATCGTGGTAGATGAGCCGATGAGCTTCTTCGACAACTCCATGTTGGACGCGTTCATGATCAACGGGCAGATGATCTTCACCGACGCGGATAAACTCCGGCAACTCCTCGCTGAATCGGGGATGGATGTCGATGTTATGTCGGTTGACGGCGCCGTTGAGCAGATCCTCACAACCGCTCAGGAATATGAGCAGCAGGCGCGGCTCGGCATGCTGGCGGCGGCGATGGCACTGCTCGCCATCGCGATTGCGGTGATCCAGGCGGCGCAGACCTGGGCGGGAAGGAACCAGCGCCGCATCTTCGCCCTGCACAGTGCGGGCGATTCATATCTGCGTATCGCGCGCCGCTCCATCGCGGGGGAGACCGTCTTTATCGTCGTCGCCGCCGCAATTGCGGCAGCGGTAGCAGTGGGAGCGCTGGAACTTCCTCCGTCGCAGACACTGCTGGTGATGGCCGTAATCCTTCCGCTGTATATCGCGGGCACGGCGTTCGCGTTCCGAGCGACTGCCGCGCAATCCTTCCGCCGTTCACTGCACCGGCAAACGTGACGTGCTGCGCGGGCGAGCGTAAAGCGCGCATCCGCGAGCGGCCACGGCTCCGCTCCACTGCGGGCGTTACCGCCAGCCCGTCTACCGCCTATCAGCACCACCAACTGACAACTATCCGAAGGCGAGGTGCGGGTCGAGACCCGTCTACTGCCTATCAACATGATTGACTGACAACACCCCGAACGACAGGAAAACACATGACCATAACGGCGTCGAACCTCGGCATGAAAATCGCCGGGCACGAGATTCTCTCCGGCATCAGTCTCACCTGCGAGGCGGGGCAGGTGACAGCGCTAGTGGGCCCGTCCGGCTCGGGGAAGACCACGCTTCTCAACTGCCTCGGACTGCTGCAGCGGCCAAGCGCAGGTACGATCACGATTGATGGGCAGGACTCCACACACTGGGGCGAGCGGCCACGGCTGCGTTTCTGGCAGCGCGAGGCGGCGTTCATCTACCAGGACTACGGTCTGATTGATGAAGAGAACCTTGCCTACAACGTGACCTTGCGGGCATCGGGTATCCTCCGGCCAAAAGCCCGCACGAACTCTCGCCTCACGGACATCCTGCAAACGGTCGGGCTCGCCGGGCGTGAATCCGACCCGGTATCCGTTCTCTCCGGCGGTGAGAAGCAACGGGCGGGTGTGGCACGCGCGCTCTACAAGAAAGCTTCCTATATCTTCGCGGATGAACCGACGGCGTCGCTTGATGCGGACAATCGGAGCAATGTCACCCACTTGCTGACGGATGCGGCCACAGCGGGTGCATGCGTTGTTATCGCTACGCACGACGACGATCTGGCGGCCGCGGCCGATACGGTGTACCAGTTGTAGAGCGATGCTGGCATAACGCGACGATGCCGACATAATGCGACGATGCCGGCGTAACGCAACATAGCGAGTGCACGGTCGGCCGAATGGCCTACGCGTCGTGTTTCAGCTATATGGAAGCAGGCCGCCCCGGCCCCTGAGAGAAGGGCGGAAACTCTGTATCAAGCATGGTGTGCAGCGGGAGCTGCCCCGGCCTCTTGGAGGAGGGGCATTCGTGTTATCGCTATGCAGCACTGCAACTGAGCCACCGACAACGGCTACCAGTGGCGGGGGTATTCGTGTGATCGGTATGGCAGCATTGCACCTTATCGGTATGGCAGGGCAGCACTGCAACCGGTAGCCTTACGTGGCCTACCGCTCAGGGCAGCTGCCAATCCACCGGGCTGGCGCCCTGCTCGACCAGCAGGGCATTGGCGCGCGAGAAAGGCTTGGACCCGAAGAAACCACGCGAAGCGGAGAGCGGGGACGGATGCGGCGAGGTGATGACCGGTGTGCTTCCCAGCAGCGGGCGGAGCTCTTGGGCGGGTCGCCCCCACAGGATCGCCACCAGCGGACGATCCCGCTGGGCGAGGCAGCGGATCGCGTGTTCCGTGACCTTCTCCCAACCTTTCCCACGGTGTGAACCGGGGTTGCCGGGTTGGACGGTCAAAACACGGTTGAGGAGCATTACGCCCTGCTCGCACCACGGGGTGAGATCGCCATTGGATGGCACGGATGTGCCCAGATCGTCGTGCATCTCGGTGAAAATATTAACCAGCGAGCGGGGAATGGGCCGTACAGCCGGGTCGACACAGAAGCTCAATCCCACCGGGTGCCCCGGGGTTGGATACGGATCCTGGCCCACAATTAGTACCTTCACCTGGTCGAGAGGATAGGTGAAAGCGCGCAGCACATTCTTACCGGCAGGCAGGTAGCCGCGTCCTTCTTGCAATTCCGCCCGGAGGAAATTACCCATGTAGTGAATGGTGGATTCCACGGGCGCGAGGGCATTCGCCCAGCCTGGATCGATAATCTCGGAGAGAGGCTGCATGGCTGTAGCATACAGCCGGAGGCTGCGAAACTGTGAGGCAGGAAGTCCGGGAGGTGATGGCGATGCGCGACGTTGCAGGGGCGCCCAGCGGTGCGGGAGACGATGTAGAAGAAGGCGGACCCACATCCGATCCAACGCCGCCCGCCCAACAGTACGAAGGGGAACTGAGCCCCCAGGAACAACGCGAAGGGGAGCTGAGCTCCCAGGAACTGCATGAAGGGGAGCTGAGCCCCCAGGAACAACAAGTACTGGAAGTGGAGCGTTCCTGGTGGCGGCGGCGCGGCAACAAAGCGGCACTTATCGCACAGACAGGCCTGACCTCCGCGCAGTATTACCTGATTTTGAATCGGGCGTTGGACAAGCCGCAGTCTCTCTTGCAAGAACCGGACTTGGTGCGGCGTTTATTGCGCTTGCGTGAACGGCGTGCGCGGGAGCGGCACGGCAATGAGACGCCGCATCTACGCCAAGCGGAAGAACCGCAGTGGCGCCAGGAACAAGCGAAAGAGGGCCAAGACGCGCTAGGCTAGCGCTGTGGCACAGGAATACCCCGAAGACGAATTTGACGCCATCGCGGCCAGCCGTAAGGTCCATGGCACCCATCGCCCGCAACGCTCGAACACACGGTGGTGGATTGCTCTTGTTGCAATTCTGATTGCTGCGCCACTGGCTGGTTGGGGGATTATCCAACTGATTAGTGCGGACAGGCCTGCGCGAGAAGCCACGACCACGGCGACGGCGTCGGACGCAACGGAAACCACGGATGGTGGCGGTACTACCGGAGAAGGCCCAGCAGAGAGCACCGAGCCGGTCGAGACAGGCCCCGAGCTTCCAGCGGTTGATCTTGATTCCAGTGTGCTTGTGCTCAACGGCGCAAGTATTCGCGGATTCGCGGCAAGCAATCAGGAACTCCTCGTCGCGGAGGGCTTTACCGATGTGGAAGTGGATAACTACGACGGTACAACGCCGGAAGTTTCAACCGTCTTCTATGCGGCAGAAAGTGATGAGGGAACGGCAGCCAGTGTCGCAACAACTCTGGGCATACCAGAGGACAACGTGATTCTTGCGCCGAGTGCGACCGGTGACTATCAGATAGTTGTCGTCCTTAGGGCGGATCTGAGTTAGTAGTAGATCCTGGCGCGAGAGCATCGCGGATCTCCTGGTAGCGCCACCGACCCCGGCTTGACAGCGCAACAGACCCTCTTGCATTAGCGCTGCGGGTCTCGCCGTGGCTGACTGATCTGCCGGAACAAGGTCTTCATGGTGCACTAAGTTGAGTCGCAGCTACTCAAGTTTTCGCTGTCCGCGGAATGTAAATATCGCGTTATAGCGGGGATTTTTCCGCCTCAATGACGTTCACGCCACACTGGGTGGATTCGTCTTGCACTCTCGGGCCGAGAGTGCCAAACTCGACTTAGCACTCGAAGAACGAGAGTGACAAAATCTCTCAGTCGATGAGGGGTACGGCATGCCGGGACGTGACCGGCGTGCTCGACCTCGTCCGTCGCGGGCATCGACTGGTGGATTCCACCATCCCTGTGGGAGGAACTAATCGCATGGCAAAGACCATTGCTTTCAACGAGGAGGCTCGTCGCTCCATGGAGCGCGGGCTGAACCTTCTGGCCGACACCGTTAAGGTGACCCTTGGACCCAAGGGCCGCAACGTTGTGCTCGACAAGAAGTGGGGCGCCCCGACCATTACCAACGACGGCGTTTCCATTGCCAAGGAAATCGACCTTGAGGATCCGTACGAGCGCATCGGCGCCGAGCTGGTGAAGGAAGTCGCCAAGAAGACCGACGACGTCGCAGGTGACGGCACCACCACCGCTACGGTCCTTGCCCAGGCCCTCGTGCACGAAGGACTGCGTAACGTGGCGGCCGGCTCAAACCCGATCGCTCTGAAGAAGGGCATCGATAAGGCGGTTGAGGCCATTACCGAGCGTCTGCTCGCTGATGCTAAGGAAATTGAGACGGAGGAAGAGATCGCTTCCACCGCCGCTATTTCCGCAGGTGACACCGAGATCGGAGCCGCCATCGCCGAGGCAATGTCCAAGGCGGGCAAGGAAGGCGTTATCACCGTCGAGGAGTCCAACACCTTCGGCCTCGAGCTGGAGCTCACAGAGGGCATGTCCTTCGACAAGGGCTTCCTCTCTCCGTACTTCGTGACCGACGCCGAGCGCCAGGAAGCCGTGCTCGAGGATCCGTACGTCCTCCTCATGGACTCCAAGATCTCCAACGTCAAGGAGCTGCTGCCGCTGCTGGAGAAGGTCATGCAGACCGGCAAGCCGCTTGTCATCATCGCTGAGGATGTCGAGGGCGAGGCCCTGGCCACCCTGGTCGTGAACAAGATTCGCGGCACCTTCAAGTCGGCTGCGGTCAAGGCTCCGGGCTTTGGCGATCGCCGCAAGGAGATGCTGCAGGATATGGCCATTCTGACCGGTGGTCAGGTCATCTCGGAGACCGTTGGACTCAAGCTGGAGAACGCCGATCTCGACCTCCTTGGCCAGGCCCGCAAGATCGTGCTTACCAAGGATGAGACGACCATCGTTGATGGCGCTGGCGATGCCGAGCAGATCGCGGGCCGTGTGGCTCAGATCAAGCAGCAGATCGAGAACTCCACCTCCGATTACGACACCGAGAAGCTGCAGGAGCGCTTGGCTAAGTTGGCCGGTGGCGTGGCGGTGATCAAGGCCGGTGCCGCTACCGAGGTCGAGCTCAAGGAACGCAAGCACCGTATTGAGGATGCTGTGCGTAACGCCAAGGCTGCGGTTGAGGAAGGCATTGTTGCCGGTGGCGGCGTCGCGCTGCTGCAGGCTGCCGACGAGGCCTTCGCCGGACTCAACTTTGAGGGTGACGAGGCGACCGGTGCGGCCATTGTGAAAGCGGCAGTTGAGGCTCCGCTCAAGCAGATCGCAGTGAACGCCGGCCTTGAGGGCGGCGTCGTCGTGGAGAAGGTGCGTTCCCTGCCCAAGGGTACTGGCCTGAACGCGGCCACCGGCGAGTACGAGGATCTGTTGGCTGCTGGCGTCATGGACCCGGTCAAGGTGACCCGCTCCGCGCTGCAGAACGCCGCATCCATTGCCGGACTGTTCCTGACCACCGAGAGCGTTGTCGCCGACAAGCCGGAGCCTCCAGCCCCGGCCGCTGGCGGTGGCGATGACATGGGCGGCATGGGCGGCATGTACTGATCCTGCCGTACAACACCTAACGGGTGCCCCGGAAGCATTTGTTCCGGGGCACCCGTGTTTGCTAAGGGGCGAGTGGGTACTCGTTGGTGGCGGTGCAGGGTCGTGGGGCCGCCGCTGCTTTCCGGTACTTGCCTGCGGTGGTGCAGGAGGGTAGGCGCGCGACGGCCCGGGGCGGCAGATGTCCAAATCGCGTCCAAAGGAGAGGTGGCCGGTCTGGTCAGGCCGCTAAATCCGCGGAATTCCGCCAGTCTTTACATGGGATTGATCAAGTCTTCCATCGTTTGGACGGGATTTTGACAAGTATAGGAGTATGACGTTGCTAGCTAGATACCGGGTCACCTGTTGCAGGACGGGGTGACAGCCAGGGGAGTATCGCTACGCTCTCGGATCCCTACCGCCAGGCCTCTTGTGCGGCGGCCAGGGCACTGCTACGACGGCGAAAGCCGTATAGAGCACTGGTCGAGGCTTGGCCCAATCAGGCGTGAAAGATGGATATGAGTCCACCCCCAGCGCCAACGCGCCAACCTATCGCGTCCCGCCCGTTACTTGGTTGCGTCCTTCTTGGGGTGTGTTTCGGCAAAGTGGTGGTGTGTTCTATTTCTCTGGGGTAGGGTGTCGGTTGTCCGTGTTTCTGGTTCGTGTTGTTGTTTGGAGGTTGTGGCCGTGGCATCGTTTTCTGATTTGTTGTTGTGGAAGGGCAGGTTGTTGCGGGAGGCTGCGTCTGAGTTGCATGCGAAGGCGCTTAAGTATGACTACGTGCGTGAGCAGTTGGAGTCGATTAATTCTGATGGTGAGTTGGAGGGTGCGTTCGCGACGGCGGAGATACACTCGCGTAACGCGCTGGCTGATGATGCTGCCGATATTGTCACCTTGTATGAGAAGGTTGCCAATCGTTTCCGGGATGCTGCCGCGGAGGTGGATAGTATTTGTTCGGATGCGTATGCCCTCAAGGATGAGGCAGCTTCTTATGATGTGACGATCAACGAGGATGGCACGGTATCGGGCATTCCTGTGCGCTGGTGGGATCCGGGGCCGGTGACCTTGGAGAAGATTACCCCTACCGCGCAAGAAGAAATTGGCAGTCAAGTCCACCAGTTAATGCAGCGCGCCGAGCAACTGTTACAAGTCCTCAAGGGAGTCTACGAGGAACTAGCCGGGACAGAGAAGCTTGCCACGGGCGCGGATACGTCTATTATTCAGGCCGGAGTTAGCAAACCAGATCCAAGTTGGACTCCGCATGAGGTCAACGATTGGTGGACGGCGCTCACACCGGCCGAGCAACGCGAGATCGGTCTTAATCATCCGGAGTGGATTGGCAATCTGGACGGGATACCACTGGATTGCCGGTCGAAGGCGAATACGATCCGCCTGTGGAGTGATCCTGATTATGAAGCGTTGCGAGCGGTGGTTGATGAACTTGATCTTCGTGATTATGTGGAGGATAACCCGCGTGATCGTGAGCGAGCTATCGAGTTGTGGGAGACGCTGAAGAAGTATGCGCCAGACGGGCATGCGGCGGCTGATAAAGTGTTCACTGTCGAGGCGCTGCGGGCTCATTTCCCGATGGAGAGCCCGCAGGCTTTGTGGGACTCGCCGCCGGGGCAATATAGTCTGCTGGTCTATGATTTCAACGGCAGTTCGGAGCATATGCGTGGTGCTATCGGTGTGGGCGATATTGATCACGCGGAGAATGTTGTCACCTTCACCCCGGGTATGACCTCCAATGTTCTTGAGAACCTGGCAGGCACTCCAACCTCCTGGGGATACGACGTACAGAACATGAACACCGTACTGCGGGAAGCAAGTGTTCAACTAAGAAGTAATCCCGCTCGTGCGAGCGAAGAAGCGGCTGGTGTGGTGTGGTTGGATTACGAGCCGCCGGATATGAATGAGCTTTTGCCCCTCCCCACCCGTGGGGCCGTGCGCTCGCCTCTTACCACGAATATGGCCGATGACGGCGCACCGCGGTTGAGTGTCTTCCTGGATGGCCTGGAAGCCACGCACGCTGCGGGTGATTTCAATCTGACGAATATGGGGCATTCGTTTGGTTCTCTGACTGCGGGTCTTGCCGCGCAGGAGACCACCGCTCCGGATAACACCATCTTTATCGGTTCTCCCGGGGTGGGAACCATCTCGAATGCCGAGCTGAATATGATCGGTGGGCATACCTTCGTCGGGGAAGCCGATGGTGATGCGGTTGCCGATCTGGGCTGGTACAGCCTCGACCCGGATCGCGTGCCCGTCTTCGAGAACTTCAGCACCGACGCTACTACCGATGCTGACGGCACCCGCTACGAAGGGTCCGAAGGACACTCAGAGTACCTGACCAAGCCGAAGAACCCGACTATCCGTTCCACTACCTCCGTGCACAATATTGCCAGCATTATTATTGGTGAAGGTATGGCAATCCCCGACAAGGACTGATATGACAACACAGCACCACCACCATATGCGGGCACGCCCGGCCCGCCTCGCCGCCGTCCTCACAAGCCTGTGCTTGCTTGTTACGGCCGGGTGTGCGGACACGCGCAGCAAGTATTTCGGGGAGCCCGTCCAGCAGCAATCCGTCTCCGATATCCCCATCTCCCAGGCCCGCGCCGAAACCCTCACCCTCCTCATCAGCATCTACGACATGCTCTCCGACAAATACGACGTCGGAGAATGGCCGGCCTTTACCACCACGGACCAGGCTGCTCTCACTGCCGGACTGCAATGCCCGGAAGGCTACACCTCAGAGACATACCATCTAGCCTCGTCCACTCGTCCATTGACCGAGGAGAACTGGGACCAAGCCCTCCAAGACGTCTATGAGTTAGCGAAACCCTACGGTTTTACCTCCCCAGAACCCTACGTTCATAGCAAAGGCAACGCCGCCATCCTCGTCAACCCCGACAATGGTGCTGCCATCATACTGTCGTACGTGGGAATCACCGCAGTCACCATTGATACTGGCTGTGCCCGTGGTGTTGGGTTTGATGACTGGCCCGAGGGTACCGAGCCCATCCCGGAATACCTGCGCGGTTCCGGCCGCGGCAGGTGGGCCACCATCGAACCCGAAGAATGGTCCACCACCACACCCGACCCCAGTACTGGGGCAACACCATGAACAACACCCCACGTGCCGCACGGGCACTCCACCAGTCAGCGCAGTGCCACCGATCTCCCTCCAGAGCACACCACAGCCGCTGGCACCACGACCGGTGGAACCACCACCCTCATCAGGAACACACGTATTCCGACCGGAAACGCTGCGGCACCCCGCAATCCCCACATTCAGAGTGCGGCCGGTCGCCTCGAGCGCGGGTGCTTGGCGTCGTGCTTGCCGTAACGTGCCTGGTCGTGGCTACGGGGTGTGCGGACACGCGCAGCAAGTATTTCGGTGAGCCTGTGCAGCAGCAATCCGTCTCCGATATCCCTATCTCCCAGGCCCGCGCCGAAACCCTCACTTTGCTTATCTCCATCTACGACATGCTCTCCGACAAATACGACGTCGGAGAATGGTCGGCCTTTACCACCACGGACCAAGTAAGTCTGACTGCCGGACTGCAATGCCCAGACGGCTACACCTCTGAGAGTTACTCATTGGCGTCGTCGGCTCGTCCATTAACCGAGGAGAACTGGGACCAAGCCCTCCAAGACGTCTATGAGTTAGCGAAACCCTACGGCTTTACTGCCCCACAACCCTACATACAGCGTGAGGGACAAGCCGCCATCCTCGTCAATCCCAGCAACGGAGCAACACTCGACATCGGGTATATCGGCTTGACTTCCTTGCTAATTGATACTGGTTGTGCGCAGGGTGTGGGGTTTGATGACTGGCCCGAGGGTACCGAGCCCATCCCGGAATACCTACGCGGTTCCGGCCGCGGCAGGTGGGCCACCATCGAACCCGAAGAATGGTCCACCACCACACCCGACCCCAGTACTGGGGCAACACCATGAACAACACCCCACGTGCCGCACGGGCACTCCACCAGTCAGCGCAGTGCCACCGATCTCCCTCCAGAGCACACCACAGCCACTGGCACCACGACCGGTGGAACCACCACCCTCATCAGGAACACACGTATTCCGACCGGAAACGCTGCGGCACCCCGCCATCCCCACATTCAGAGTGCGGCCGGTCGCCTCGAGCGCGGGTGCTTGGCGTCGTGCTTGCCGTAACGTGCCTGGTCGTGGCTACGGGGTGTGCGGACACGCGCAGCAAGTATTTCGGGGAGCCTGTGCAGCAGCAATCCGTCTCCGACATCCCCATCGCACAAGCCCGCGCCGAAACCCTCACCCTCCTCATCAGCATCTACGACATGCTCTCCAACAAATACGACGTCGGAGAATGGACACCCCGCACCACCGCCGACCAAGTAAGTCTGACTGCCGGACTGCAGTGCCCAGACGGCTACACCTCTGAAAATTACTCATTGGCGTCGTCGGCTCGTCCGTTGACCGAGGAGAACTGGGACCAAGCCCTCCAAGACGTCTACGAGCTAGCGAAACCCTACGGCTTTCAAGCACCACAACCCTATCTCCATCCCAAAGGCAATGCCGCCACTCTCTTCAACCCCGACAACGGAGCAACACTCTACATAGGGTATGCCGGTTTAACGTCTATTGATATCGACACTGGCTGCGCGCAAGGTGTTGGGTTTGATGACTGGCCCGACGGTACTGAGCCCATCCCCGAATACCTGCGCGGCTCCGGCCGCGGCAGCTGGGCCACCATCGAACCCGAAGAATGGCCCACCACAACGCCCGACCCCAGCACTGGGGCAACACCATGAACAGCACCCCACGCATAGCGCGCCCCGCGCGACCACCCCGCCAGACGGCACAGCCGCCACCGGTCGCCCACCAGGGCACACCACAACCACTGGCACCACCAGCGGTGGCACCACCATCTCCACCAGGAACACCGGCAACAACCTGGACCCCACCACACTCCGCCGCGATTCCCGACAAGGACTGACATGACAGTACAACGCCATCACTATCAGCCGCTACGCTCAATCCGTGTCCTCGCCGTCCTCGCAAGCCTGTGTGTGGTTGTTACGGCCGGGTGTGCCGATACGCGCAGCAAGTATTTCGGTGAGCCTGTGCAGCAGCAATCCGTCTCCGACATCCCCATCGCACAAGCCCGCGCCGAAACCCTCACTTTGCTTATCTCCATCTACAACATGCTCTCCGACAAATACGACGTCGGAGAATGGCCGGCCTTTACCACCACGGACCAGGCTGCTCTCACTGCCGGACTGCAATGCCCGGAAGGCTACACCTCAGAGACATACCATCTAGCCTCGTCCACTCGTCCATTGACCGAGGAGAACTGGGACCAAGCCCTCCAAGACGTCTATGAGTTAGCGAAACCCTACGGTTTTACCTCCCCAGAACCCTACGTTCATAGCAAAGGCAACGCCGCTATCCTCGTCAACCCCGACAATGGTGCTGCCATCATACTGTCGTACGTGGGGATCACCGCAGTCACCATTGATACTGGCTGTGCACGCGGTGTTGGGTTTGATGACTGGCCCGATGGCACCGAGCCCATCCCGGAATACCTGCGCGGTTCCGGCCGCGGCAGCTGGGCCACCATCGAACCCGAAGAATGGCCCACCACAACGCCCGACCCCAGCACCGGGGCAACACCATGAACAGCACCCCACGCATAGCGCGCCCCGCGCGACCACCCCGCCAGACGGCACAGCCGCCACCGGTCGCCCACCAGGGCACACCACAACCACTGGCACCACCAGCGGTGGCACCACCATCTCCACCAGGAACACCGGCAACAACCTGGACCCCACCACACTCCGCCGCGATTCCCGACAAGGACTGACATGACAGTACAACGCCATCACTATCAGCCGCTACGCTCAATCCGTGTCCTCGCCGTCCTCGCAAGCCTGTGTGTGGTTGTTACGGCCGGGTGTGCCGATACGCGCAGCAAGTATTTCGGTGAGCCTGTGCAGTAGCAATCCGTCTCCGACATCCCCATCGCACAAGCCCGCGCCGAAACCCTCACCCTCCTCATCAACATCTACAACATCCTCTCCGACAAATACGACGTCGGAGAATGGGTACCGAAGACGAATGCCGACCAGGTCGGCTTGACCACAGGATTGCAGTGCCCAGAAGGCTACGCATCGGAGACCTATCGGCTGGCGTCATCGACGCGTCCGTTGACCGAGGAGAACTGGGACCAAGCCCTCCAAGACGTCTATGAGTTAGCGAAACCCTACGGCTTTACCGCCCCACAACCATACGTCCACAGTGAGGGTAACGCCGCAGTCCTTTTCAATCCCAACAACGGCGCAACACTCAACATCGGATATATCGGCCTGACATCTATTGATATTGATACCGGCTGTGCGCAAGGTGTTGGATTCGATGACTGGCCCGAGGGTACCGAGCCCATCCCGGAATACCTACGCGGTTCCGGCCGCGGCACCTGGGCCACCATCGAACCCGAAGAATGGCCCACCACAACACCAACACCTGTAACTGAGGAGACAACACCATGAACAAGAAGGCTTATATCAACCTGAACGTTCTGGCCTCGCTGGTACGAAATACGGAAGACCTCGGCAACATCATCGATGGGACCGGCAATGGCGATGCCATCCGGGCATCCAATGACGGCATCATCAACGGCCACCTCGGTGCCAGTGCCGAAACCGCCGCCAAGGCGATCGAAACCTCCCGCACCACATTCGTACAACGCCTCAACCAGCACGCCGAAGCAACCAAAGCCGGATACGAAGACTTCCAAGCACAAGAAGAAAAGGTCACAGCCTCATTCAACAGCCTCTCCCTACCACCCCACACCGCCGGACCCCTCTGAATCGTCCTTTGAGAGTATGTCGGAACTGTTCTGCTGCAGCGGGCGTCGATCAACTTGATGGTGTTGGTGGTTTAGATGGTGTCACTGTGTCGCGCCCGCCGGATCGCGGGACGGGCACAATGCTTGGCATAGCAACTGTGCGCCAGGGCTGGACGGGGTCGTCCTTGGGGAGTGCGCCCGTGCATTTGTTGCCAGGCCGATGACGTGTCGCCATGTCTCGAGCACCTAAAACAGGATCCTGCACGCCTAAATC
This sequence comes from Actinobaculum sp. 352, assembly GCF_003957265.1. NCBI lineage: Bacteria > Bacillati > Actinomycetota > Actinomycetes > Actinomycetales > Actinomycetaceae > Actinobaculum > Actinobaculum sp. 352. The sequence goes on from NZ_RQSN01000005.1 coordinate 157,551, forward strand.
TGTGGTTCGCGCTCGATGCCGTGTTCGGGACAATCGGGAAGATCGCAGGGGAGGGTGGCGTCGTCCTCGAGAAGGCCGTGTAGTTCAGTTTCTTCATGAGGCGTCGACGGTTCGCGCCGCACAGAAGCATCACCTGGTGTAGTTGGATCCTGCCGCACTGCGGGCTCGCTTGAGACAGATGACTCTCGTGGCGTCTCTTCGTCAACCCATTCCGGGGTCGAGGCTGCGATATGGGGCTCGGTGACGCCGTCACCAGGTGTTTCCACAGCCGGGGATACCGAGGTCTCCGCGTGCTTGCGTGCCTCCTTCGCCTCTTCGGCTTCACGATGGCGTTCTTCGATACGCTGACGCAACTGAGCGGAAATCATCTCGCGGCGCTTCCGCTTCCGCTCTTCTGCCATCATATTTCCATTCAAAGGCCGTTCCTTGGCATCCTCGATACAGTCGCAACATGACTCCAGGCTGGAGACGGGCTCCTCCGCACTTGCCGGCGTGAATATCGCGGAGTCTGTACCCATGCGTTGTGCGCGCCGTGCCTGCTCAGCCTGTTCCGCCTCATCCTCTGCTGCTGAAGCGCGGAAGAGGGAATCCAATGCCTGCTTACCGGGCTTGGTGCCGCCAACGCCGTTGCCCTTCGGGGAACCGGAGGCCCTACCCGGACCGGCCGATTCGTCGTTCTGTGTACCGTTCGACTCGCTCGGATTCGCGTTGTTCCCCGTGGAGTCCACATGGTTCCCGAAGGTGGCGAACTCGGGGGATGAGTGCAAAGCCGTGGCCGTGTTGGCCTGAAAATCGGTGGCGTACTCCTGCACCCTGGGGGCATGTTGCAGCGTGGTAGCAGCGGGTCCGCTAGTAGCAGGTTCCGGTGAAGGTGCGGAATTGGCCGTTGTGGTGCTCTGTGTGCGTGATGCTGCCTCGGCGGACCCCATTGCTTCTTCCGCCGCATCGAGCCGACGAATGCGCTTGTTGAGCCGCTCCAGTTCCGCCTCCAAGTTCTGGCGGGCACTGTCCTCCCATTCGCGGGCCAGTGGTGTAACAAAGAGCCGACGTCGCTGCAGCAGACGTGTCACGATGCTCCGGCGTGCGGTGAAGAAATCGATATCCGGAATATGTGCATACTCGGCGCGGATGAGTTCGACATACTTGCGATAGCGCTGCGGCTCGGCAGCAAGTGGTGTCAGGTGTACATCCCGCAGCGCCGCCTCATCCAGGTCGATTGCCTCGGGTTGCGCCGTAGACGTAGTGGTGCGCTCCCATTCGCGCACGCCCATGGCGTGAATCAAAGCGGCCACACGCCGGGCAGAGTCGTCGTCGATCCCGAGCTCACACAGTTCCTTTTGCGCGACGACGGCGGAAGAGTGCTCGTCCTCGCCGCCGTTGCGGACGTATGTCTCCTTCTCCGCCGTTGAGAAGACAATGCCGTGATACCAGGCCGCGAGGCGAACCAATTCGGGACTATGAGTTTCTGGGAGGAGTTTCTCTAGGTGCGAGAGAATGTCAACAAGATGCGTAAGTCCATGGTAGAGACGGTCCGGCGAAGACCACCGCTCTACCAACGATGCGCATGCGGCAACGAGTTGCTCTTTCGGGAGAGTGGAACCCGCTGCCTGGAGAGAGCGCACATAAGCCTGTGTCAGCCACTGTGGCACCTCAGTATGCATAGGACCTCCTAGGGACGCACGCGATTCTAGTACTGTCTACGGTCCAATGTGCGAATCGATCACTATCCATTGTGACTAGTTACACCGAATGATCGCTAGTCGGCTGCCGGTCGCTCCGATCGATGCCCGATTTGACCCGTAGTTCAGTGACTTCACCCACTGGTGAACGCGGCTTCCGTCGGCGCCATTCCCGCGGGGGAATGTGCATCGTCCGGCACACCTCGGGGCAATTCGTGGCGAAGTCGGCAAGATTGCCATGAAGTGAACTAACGTAGTGCTGTGGGATTCACTCAGAGCACAGACTCGCCGCTTCATGGACGCGCGCTCATCACCGGTGGAACATCCGGCATTGGATTGTCGTTCGCGCATGGTCTGGCGGCACGTGGCTGCACTCTCACGCTGGTGGCGCGCGACGAAGAACGACTACGGCGTACATGCGCTCAATTGGAGCGTCGCGCGCATGTTGCATGTGATTACCTTGTGGCGGATCTCGGGCAGCCAGAAGAGGTGCAGCGCGTCGCTGCGCTCCTTGCGAGTGCGGACAATCCCATCGAGGTCTTCGTCAACAACGCCGGCCACGGACTACACCACAAACTTGCTACGGCTGATACGGTCCCTTTAGCAGAGGCGATTGATGTCATGGCATCGGCCGTTGTAGAACTTGGCGCGGTCGCCGGAGCTGCCATGAAGGGCCGTGGCCATGGTGTGATCATCAACACTGCGTCCGTATCCGGTTTGGTGCCCATGGGTCTGTATTCGGCCATCAAATCACTAGTGCGTACTTGGTCCGAGTCATTAGCCATTGAGCTTGCGCCCACTGGCGTGCAGGTTATGACATTCATGCCCGGTTGGGTACGAACGGAACTGCATCAGCGCTCTGGAATCACGACGTCGAATATTCCCGGGTTCTTCTGGCTCGACGCCGACCGTGTTGTGCGGGAGTGTTTGCGTGACGTTGAAGCGGGGAGGACGCATTCGACTCCCTCCAAGCGGTTCAAAGTGATCGCCGCACTTGCCGCCCATGCGCCGCGGCGTGCGGTAACTGCGGTGACCGCCAGAATCAACCGGGGACGGGACTGAGTATGGCCGAGCCTCTTGAGCCAATTGACCGTTATCTTGACGAGGGGAGAATGCGACGACGTCGGCGCGTGCGCAAGTTGGTGACACGGCCGGTCATCTCCACCGTCGTTCGCCCCACTGTGTTGGGCGAGGAGAATATCGAAGGTCTGAAGGGCGCCTTTATTCTGGTACCCAACCACTCATCTCACCTGGATGCACCGATGGTGTTTTCCCTATTGCCCGACTCCTTGACGGAGCGCCTGGCGACCGGTGCGGCCGCGGATTATTTCTACCGTCGCAAGGGAATCTCTGCACTCACATCCCTTTTCTTCAACAGCTATCCGATTGAGCGCGCCGGGCATCGCCGGGGCAAGGAACGCGGTCAGGCCGCAGGAATGACGGGCCGCCTGCTGCGGGCCGGAGTGCCTATCCTGGTCTTCCCGGAGGGATCACGTTCCCGCAATGGAGAGATTGGGGCATTCAAGCCGGGTGCGGCCGCGCTGTCATTGAAGGTGGGTGTGCCAATCGTTCCGATTGCCATGGCCGGCGGCCACGAGGCAATGCCCGTCGGATCGGTTTTTCCGAAGGTTGGCAGCGAGGTTTTTCTCTTCATTGGCGCCCCGATGTACGGCAAAGAGGGCGAATCTGCGGAGGAATTCATGGCACGTGTGGTTCAAGCCATCACGCTCATGTTGGAGCAGCGCAGTGCTCATCCCATTGACGACGACGGTACGTCGCCATTCACGGGAGAGATCCTCTAACCTGCAGCGGCCATCTGGCTGGAACCGCGCCCGCCATTCTGCTTCTGAGCACGGCGACCGCCGGCACTAGAACGCTCGCGACCGCCTGCGGAGCGTCCCGCCTTGTTACTATGTGTTTGCTGCTCACCCGAAGCGTGGGCTGTTGCTTCCGCCGGGTGCTTCTCCTGAACCGGGAAGGAAAGACGGACGGTCAGGCCCCCACCGGCGGTCTCAGCCAGGCGAGCCGTGCCGCCATGGGCAGCCATAATGGCGGCGACAATCGCCAAACCGAGACCGGAGCCACCCGAGGCACGGGAACGTGAGTAGTCGGTGCGATAGAATCGCTCAAACAGGTGAGCGGCATCCTCGGGCCTGACGCCGGGCCCATGGTCACGGACCTCAATAACCGCCTCGGATGGGGTGGGTTTCCCAACGGCGACCTCGACCGATGAACCGGCGGGCGTGTGTGTGAGCACGTTGGAAAGCAGGTTCGTGACTACCTGAGTTATCTTGTCTTCGTCGGCCGTCACCGTGATGTCTGCGGGCTCGGCTCCGTCAAGGCCTATCACGGAGGCCGGACGGGAGGAATCGCGTACTCGCAGGTCTTCCACTGCGTTACGGCACACACGGGTGATGTCCACCGAACTCCATACCAACGGGCGTCCCTCATCGAGTCGCGCAAGCTGCAAGAGATCCTCTACCAGACCGCTCATCCTGTGAGCTTCAGACTCAATCCGATCCATGGTCTGCGGGATTTTATCGGCTGGAACCCCGCCGAGGCGATAGAGCTCGGCGTAGCCACGAACTGTTGCCAATGGTGTCCGCAACTCGTGGGAGGCATCGGAAACGAATTGGCGCATCTTCGCCTCAGAGCGCGCTTTCACGGCGAACGCGTGTTCAATCTGGGCCAACATGGCATTGATCGAGGCGGCGAGCATTCCGACCTCGGATCCCTCACGCCCCTCCGGAACGCGGCGGGAGAGATCGCCGGCGGCGATGGCATGCGTGGAATGCTCGATGTCGCGCAACGGTTTGAATGATCTGCGAACAAATGCCCAGGTCAACAGTGCGCCTAGCGTCACAACACCCAGGGCGACTTGTAACAGGATCAGAGCAACCTGCATCACCGTGTTATGGATCGGTGCCAGTGGACGGGCGATAAGAATCTTTCCGATCGTGTTCGGCCCATTGGTCACTGGCAAGATCACGACCCGCCACTGGGAACGGGCCTGCGTGCCTTCCACTGTGAACACTTGCGACGAGCCATCCCATCTTTCTAGGAGATCCTCTGTGGCGGCTGGTATTCCGTACCGTTGCGCAACGATCGTGTTCACGCGAGTGAACAACTGCGTACTGCCGCGGGAGTCGGTGCTAACACTGGCGCTGAGGTAGTAATCCGAGAGCAAAGAGGGATCAGGTGTGTCGTTGATATCCGAGGCGAGGGTGTTGAGAGCATTTCCCGCCACAACGGTTCCCGACGACTTGAGCTCGTCGTCAAGATTGCTGACAAGGTGACGCTGCAGTAGCGAGAGTGTCACCGTGGCGATCACGACGATCACCACCACCATGAGCAGAACAAAGGTGATAAGCAGTCGAAAGGAAAGAGTGCGCGTCACCCGCGGTTGATCTGGGCGCGGGTGACGCTTGGTTAGAATTCGGGCCACGCGATCCTACTTGGATGTACGCAGAACGTAGCCAATGCCTCGCTTCGTATGAATAAGCGGAACGATAGCGGCGGCTTCCTCCGGATCGGTGATTCCAAGAGCCTCGGGAGAGTCGATTTTCCGGCGTAAGTACGAGATATACGACTCGATGATGGAGATCTCACCCTCCCAGTCGTAATCCCACACATGGTCTAGAATCTGCATCTTTGATACAACGCGTTCGGCGTTGATCATCAGGTAACGCAGGAGTTTGAATTCGGTTGGAGACAGCTCGATCTCCCGTCCAGCGCGCCGCACATCATAGGAGTCCTCATTAAGTTCAAGGTCCGCGTAGCGCAGAATCGCATTATCGTCCTCTGCGGGGCGAGTGCGGCGCAAAACGGCGCGGATGCGTGCCACGACTTCCTCCAGGGAGAAGGGCTTCGTAATGTAGTCGTCGCCGCCAACCGTCAGGCCCTGGACTTTGTCTTTAATGTCGTCACGCGCGGTGAGGAAAAGGACGGGAAGTTGTGGGTCGCGCTCCCGCAGGCGATGCAGGACGCTGAATCCGTCCATGTCCGGCAACATAATGTCGAGGACGACAAGATCGAGGCGTGCACCGGACTGGTGATCGAGTGCCTCATGACCATCGGCGGCGGTGAGCACTTCGAAGCCTGCAAAACGAAGCGAAGCTGATAGCAGTTCGCGGATCGAAGGCTCATCGTCGACGACGAGAATCGTTGCTTCAGGTTCTTGCTGCGAAGTGGTCATGTGTCAAGTAAACGCGAGAATACTGTGAAGAAACTGGGAATACAGTGCTGTGCGAGAGTGGCTCAGACCACTCTCGCACAGCTGATGCTTGAAATGACTCGCCCGTTGGGCGCCGCTATCAGTATGCGGTGAAGTCCTTGCCCTCAATCTGTGCGGGGGCCTCACCGTTCTTCAGTGCGGCAAGGCGGGCCTCAATCTCGATGTCGTTCGTGTGGTCCTCTAGGGCAGCGAACTGCTCGTCAAGGCTTGCCGCAGCGACTTCCGCCTTCCCTTGTGCGAGAGCCTCCTGGCGACGCACCTGATCCTCGTAACGGCCGAGCTCGCTGGTCGGATCAAGAACATTGATCGAGGAGATGGCGTCCTGGACCCGATTCTGTGCCTCGGCAGACTTCTGGCGGGCAACGAGCTGATCGCGCTTCGTCTTGAGCTGATCCAGCTTGCTGCGCATCTGGGTGAGGCCGTCCTTCAGCTTCGCAACCACTTCTTGCTGCGACTGGATAACCGGCTCGGCGGCTTTCGCCTCGTTCTCGAAGTCGATCTGCTTGCCAAGCGCAACCTTGGCAAGGTTGTCGAACTTCGTCGCGTCAGCTTCCTTTCCGGCTGCGCGCATCTCATCAGCCTTGCGGGAGGCAGCCAAAGCCTTCTGACCCCATTCACGGGCTGTTTTGATGTCCTCGTTGTAATCGGCTTCGGCCAGTCGCAGGTTGCCTACGGTGACGGCGACGGCGTCCTCCGCTTCCGCGATGGAATTCGTGTAGTCGCGAACCATCTGGTCCAGCATCTTCTGCGGGTCCTCCGCCCGATCCAGAAGGGCGTTGATGTTGGCCTTTGCCAGTTGGGAGATCCGTCCGAGGATTGTCTGCTTCTCCGCCATGAAATTACCTTTCGATAAGTGGCACATGCGTGCCGTTAGATGAAATTGTACTGATGGAACGGCTGCGGGTGTTTGGCATAGGGTTGCTTCGAACTAGAAGCGTCCGCCGCCGGAACGCCCCCCGAAGGAACCACCTCCAGAGAGGCCTCCGAAGGAGCCACCACCCGAGTGCCCGCCGCCGAAGCTTCCGAAGCCGTGTCCACCACCGCGGTAACCACCCCCGCCGTAGCCGCCACCGCCCCCCAAGCCGGAGAGAATGGCTCCCAGGACCATGCCACCAATAATCGCCCCCGTATCGGAACCGCTATCGCGGCGCTCTTGCTCGCGTGCGCGCACGGCTTGGCTAATGTTTCGACGGGCGGTTACCAGTGCATGAGATGCACGACTGAGCGCCTGTGCATACAACTGCTCTTGTTGTGACTCATCCTTGGCCTCCTCGGCCTGTTGGAGTAGTCTCTTCGCGGCCTGGAGCTCCGAGCGCGCCTCGGTGCCGACGTAGTAGCGATACTGGCTGATGTGCCGTTCGGTCTCGGTGATCTTCCGCCTGGTCTCTGCCCGGTTGCGTGCCATCACCGTTTGTGCCTTACGCCGAGCCTCCTCTGCTCCGCGTACGCCGACTAATGCGGCATCCAGAGCGTTCTCAGCACTTGTCAGCCGTTCGATGGCTTCGAAGGGATCAACAGAAGGGGTGGAGGCGTATGCCAAGGCGGCTTCCGCCGCTCGGCGCCGATCAGCAATGATTGCGTCGTTGCCGCCGAGACGATTCGCATCGCTCACGTCTTGGCTGATCGACTCGATACCGGCACGCATGCGCCGATCCGCCTGCGCGTAGGTTTCCGGTGCGTTTACCAGTTGCGCCGCGACTTGCCGCGCCTGCTGCAACCCTTCTTCCGCAATTCGAACGAAGGAAACGGCGCGCTTGGAGTCATTTTCCGCGACGGCGTCGCGGCCCTCAGCAATGGTCTGCGCTGTGGAGTCGAGCAAGGTGAGAACCTGGCTCGGGAGTGACTGCAGCGTGGCAAGGGCATCGGCCGAATACCGCGTGCCCAACACGCGGAGTTGTTCCTGCCCCACTTTCAACTGTTCTCGGATCTCCGCCGACCGAGTCTCCAACTCATCAAAATGCGCGGACGCATTGGATGCGAGATCGCGCAGTGCCTGGAAGCTCTCCTGCTGCCCCGTCACCGTTTCCTGCGCTCTTTTTGCCAACTTAATGATCTGCCTGTTCATACGGTGAGCTTGGGTGGGCGTCTCGGGAATACTGTCTTCGAGTTTCGTGCGGATCTCGAAGGCTTGAGCAATGTCGTGCTGTGCCGACGCGAGTATCTGTTCAAAGGTGGATGTCGCCTCGATGCCGAATTCTGCCTTGGCGAATTCAAGCTCATTAACAGCTGCGCGCACATTCTCGTCGGTGGCAAGCAACATCTGTGAGGCCTGCACGCGCAGGTTCTCCAGGCTCTGGGTCTGTGCGGCCAGTTCTCTGCGCTTGCGTTGGCGGTGCAGCAACGCCAAGGCCAAGCCGATGATCGCGAGTACGGCAATCGCAACAACCAGAGGCGTGAAGTTTGTCTTAGTGCTTGACACAAGATTGTCTGCCAAGGTGGCAAGTCCACCCTCCCAGTTGCCGTCGGCCCACTGGGATGTCACATCGGAGTTGATCGCGTTCTCGAACTTTGTCCAATCGAAGCTGCTGTTTCCCACCCACAAGGAATACTCCGAGTCGGCAACGGCGATTGCCAGTAACGACGAGTTGCTTGGCAGTTGCGAGCGATACTCGGCCGCCTGCTCGGCCCACCCGGATGAATCGGCACCGTCGAAACTGTCGACGAACACAACATACAGCGGCTTGCCCGTCTCACTCTCAAGATGTTGGAGAGTACTGCGAACCGCAGAGTCATCGACAACGTTCGCGCGGTCCGTGACCAGCGAGGACACGGCGAAAGGGTCATCGGCCCGGGCCGTCGTCGCAAAAAAGGAGACGGACACGGTCAAAACAAGCGTTAGGAAGAGCGCGCCGAGCGCGGCGGCTCCTTTGCGGAAGGTGCTCACAGAAGAATCATCCCCTGTCGGTATCGAGTTGCGCTAGGAGCGGGTGTGGGGACTACTACCCAGAAGGTAACGCTACCAAGAACTGCCGGGAAAATGCAGGGGAAATTGAGAACGTCGCACTGGATGTGCCGGGTCGTCGTTACTGGTGGTGGCATCGGCGTGGCCCATAAGCCGGTAGAATATATCGCAGCTATACACTTTTGTACCGCAGCTGTCTACTGTGCGGTCTTCCAGTGAAAGAGAGTCTTCCGTGCCAACGGGTAAGGTCAAGTTCTTCGACGAAAAGAAGGGCTTCGGGTTCATCGCCGGTGATGACGGCACCGAAGTCTATCTGCCTGCATCCGCCGTGCCTATCGGCGCCAAACTTCGTACCGGTACTCGGGTGGAATACGGAGTTGCCGAGACTCGACGTGGTCCGCAGGCCCTCTCGGTTTCGGTGCAGCAGAAATTGGAATCACTAGCGCGTAAGAATCGGCGCACCCCTGAGCAGATGGTGCCGATTATCGAGGATCTGATTAAGATTCTCGACTCGGCCTCAACCCAGCTGCGCCGGGGGCGTTATCCCGATGGCGGGCATCGAATCGCCGCCGCACTGCGAACCTTAGCGGATGATTTCGATGCCTGAGGCGCGTATCAGGCCAGGCCGCTCTGCCGGAAAAGAGAAGATTCTGTTGCGTGCCGTCGATAAGGCGCGCGAGGCCCTGCATGAGCTGACCCGCCCAGAGATGATCGGCGAACATGCTGGCGTCGTCGTCGAGGGTGATCGGGTTCTCACGCATGCGTTCCACTGCCTGTTGCCCGGCTACGGCGGATGGTATTGGACGGTCACCGTGGCACGGATTCCGCGTTCCTCACGCGTGACCATTGACGAGTTGGCGCTGCGTCCGGGTGAAGATGCCCTGCTGGCACAGGAATGGGTGCCGTGGGAGGATCGCTTGCTTCCCTCGGACGTCCAACCCACAGATCGCCTCCCCTACCGCCCCGACGATCCTCGTTTGGACCAGGGATATGAGGCAACGGGCGAGGACGCTGACCAACTGGCGGATTACGAACTCGGCTTGGGTCGGGCACGCGTACTTTCCAGCCGGGGCCGCGATTCTGCCTTTCAGCGGTGGTATGCGGGCGACCACGGCCCGAACTCTGCCGGGACGAAGGCTGCCAAGGCTGCCTGTTCCACCTGCGGATTCCTTCTGCCGATGGCGGGGTCTGCTCGCACGCTCTTCGGTGTATGCGCCAATGAGTGGTCGGCATACGACGGCTCGGTAGTTTCCATGGATCATGGCTGTGGTTCGCATTCGGAGACGGATGTGGGCAAACAGAAGAACATGTGGGATCCTTCCGACCCTGTTGTCAACGAGGCGGATATGGAGATCCTTCCGTAGAGTCATGAGGCGATTACAGGGCCGAGTACGTCCGTATGCGTGGGGTTCGCACGATGCCATCCCCGGCTTGTTCGGTTATCCGCCTGCTCCTGAACCGGTAGCCGAGGTCTGGCTGGGAGCGCATCCGGACGATCCGGCAATGGTGGGTTGTGCGGAACACGCCCCGTTATTCGATCTCAGCCAGGTCTATCCGCAGGAGTACCCGGCCGAATTGAATACGGCTGAGCAGTCTCTGGCCGACTACATTGCGGCGGATCCATGCGCGACGCTGGGCCTCTCGGTGGCCGAGGTATCGGAGGGCCTGCCGTATCTCCTGAAGCTCATCGCACCGGCGGAACCGCTTTCCCTGCAGGTTCATCCGTCGCGGGAGCAGGCGCGGGCAGGTTTTGCGGCGGAGGAGAGCGCGGGCATTCCCCGCCGGGCACCGGAACGCAACTATAAGGACACGAACCATAAGCCGGAGTTGACCTACGCGCTGACCCGCTTCGACGCCTTGTCCGGTTTTCGAGCGCCACGGCGTATCGGCACGGTGATCCGCGCTCTGGATACCCCGCTGAGTAATCGGCTGCTGCAGATTATTCACGACGCCGGTGTGCGCGCAGCCTTCACCTTCCTGCTTTCGCAGGAGACACGCCCGAGGCCGGACGAGGTGGACGATGTGGCCGCCGCCTGTGCGCGGCGTGCCACAGAGGATTCGCCCTCGCCGCGCGCGGATGCTATCGTCACACGACTGGCGCAGAGATATCCGGGCGATCCGGGGGTGGTGGCTTCGCTGCTGCTCAATCCGGTGACGCTGCGCCCCGGAGAAGCCTTGTTCATCCCGAACGGCACCGTTCACGCCTATCTGTCCGGGCTGGCGGTGGAGATCATGGCGACGTCGGACAACGTGCTGCGTGCCGGTCTGACCCATAAGCATGTCGATGCGGCCGAGTTGCTGCGGGTGGTCGACGCCGTCGCCGCCCCGCCGATCCGTATCGCTCCAGAGCGCGTATCGCGAATCATGTCAACCTTCTACGCGCCGGTGGAGGATTTTCAACTCTCCGCCATTCACCTGCGTGACGCCAATGCGCGCGAACCGATTCGCGGCGAGGGGCCGCGTACCGTGATCTGCCTGGAAGGTGCGGCGCAGCTTGAAGCAGGTGGGCAGCGCGCCGATCTGAACGCCGGGCAGGCCATGTTCATCCCGGCCGACGACGGAGAGCTGACCATGCGCGGTTTCGGAAATCTGGTGCTCGCCGACGTGCCGTAGAAGGCGCCGCTAGGCGATGTGTCCGGGCTGTGAGCAGTGCTTGCTCGCGGGTTGGACGACGGGAAGAATCTTGCCGTGAGCGATACAGCTGCGGGCACGGCTGAGGCGCCGGCCAAGAACATCCTTGAAAAACACTTCCACCTAAGCGAGCGCGGCTCATCAATCGGACAAGAACTGCGCGGCGGTATGGTCACCTTCTTCGCGATGGCCTACATCCTTGTTCTCAATCCAACAATTCTCAGCGGTACCGACTCCACCGGCGCCTACCTGGGCGGTGGCGCGGAGGCGAATGTTCCGGCTATCGCCGCCGGTACCGCCCTGGTCGCCGGCGTGATGACCCTGCTCATGGGCGCGGTTGCCAATTTCCCGCTGGCCCTCGCCGCTGGGTTGGGGCTGAACTCCATGGTGGCCTCCATTATTGTCAAACTGCCCGGCATGACGTGGGCCGACGGCATGGGCATCATCGTTATCGAGGGCATTGTTGTTGTGTTGCTGGTACTCACCGGGCTGCGCGAGGCGATATTCCGTGCCGTTCCGAAGTATTTGCGCACGGCCATTTCGGTGGGCATCGGCCTATTCGTGACCATTGTGGGGCTGGTGAATGCGGGAATCGTTCGCCAGGGCAGCGGCACGGCCCTCTCCTTCGGAGTGGATGGATCGATTTCTACCTGGCCGCTGCTGGTTTTCGTCGTGGGGCTCTTCCTCACAATTATTCTTATGGCGCGCCGAGTCAAAGGCGGGATTCTCATCGGAATCGTCGTCTCCACGGTGTTCGCCATTCTCATCGAGTGGCGCGGCAATTTGGGAACTGCCAGTGCCGAGAATGTGGGCGGCTGGGGGCTGTCCATTCCCCGGCTGGATGGCGCACCGGTGCAGGTGCCAGACTTCGCCACCCTCGGCCAGTTCTCGGTGACCGGGCCTTTTCAAAAGCTGGGGGTGATCGCCGTCGTCGTCCTTGCCTTCTCCGTCATGCTGGCGGACTTCTTCGACACCATGGGAACGATGGTGGCCGTCGGCTCTGAGGGCGGCCTGCTGGACGAGAACGGCAACCCGCGCAACACCTTCCGCATTCTACTTATCGACTCGCTGGCGGCGGTGGCCGGTGGCGCGGGCGGAGTATCCTCCAACACCGCGTATATCGAATCCTCTACTGGCGTGGCCGATGGGGCACGCACCGGGCTCGCCTCCATTTTCACGGGGACCTTCTTCCTGCTGGCTACATTCCTAGCGCCGCTGGCCGGGGTGGTACCCAATGAAGCGGCGGCCCCGGCGTTGGTGGCGGTGGGCTTCCTGATGATGCAGCAGGTATCCGAACTGGAATGGTCCGATCTGGCGACGGCGATCCCCGCCTTCCTCACCATCGTGTTCATGCCCTTCGGCTACTCGATCACCGTGGGAATCGGTGTGGGCTTCATCAGCCACACCGTGATGCAGGTGGCGAGCGGGCGCATACGCAAGATCCACCCGCTTATGTGGGTTGTGTCCGCCTTGTTCATCGTGTACTTCCTGCTTGGCCCCATCCAGAGCGCGTTGAATATGTAGCATGAATGTATGAGTGACGATGAGGCCTCGCGTTTAGGTACTAGGTGGAGGAGGCAACGCTACTTTGGCACAGTTCTGCTGGCCTTCGCCATGTGTCCAGTTGTTTTCGCCTTCATCTTCCAGCGTGACCCGGATACGGCTTCCTTCCTCGGCCTGATTCCAGTTGCTGCTGTCGGCTTCGTCTTTGTGGTGTTGGGCGTGCTCAACCGCAACCGGGAGATCGAGTTGACCACGCATTCGCGCGAGCCCGTGGCTGATGACGACTGAACGTCGGCCTCGGTGACCTGCCGACCCAAGCGCCGGTGGTGGTGGGAGCAGGGGTGGTAGTCACCGGTGCTTGTGAAATGACTCGCCCGTACCGGCGGTGTCAGCGGCCAAGATGGTGTGCGATCCGCGGTGTATCACTCATGGATGCTTGTCTACTCTGCCACGTTCCTCCTGTGACCTCTCGGCCGAGGGGGCGTAAACAAAGCCAAGGGGAGTAGACTGAAAAACCGCCCGAAAACGGCGGAGTTCTCTTGGCGGAGGGATTGATGGGGCGAACATTCTCCAGCTTGCGTTATTTCAACTACCGGATCTGGTTCTTCTCGGCTCTGGTGGCGAATACCGGGACCTGGATGCAGCGGGTCGCCCAGGATTGGTTGGTTCTTGCCATCCTCACGGATGATAATTCCTTCGCCATTGGCGTGGTCACCGCACTGCAGTTCGCCCCCATACTCTTCATCATGCCCTTCGCGGGTTCGCTCGCCGATCACTTCGACAAGCGGAAGATCATACTCCTGACGCAGACCTTCCAAGCTCTGCTCGCCTTCGCCCTCGGCGGTTTAGTACTAGCCGGAATCGCCACAACTGCCATTGTCTGCGGCTTCGCCCTTCTGCTTGGTGTGGCGAACGCCTTCGACAACCCCGCTCGCCTGGTGTTCGTCTCCGAACTTGTAGCGCCGCGCGATCTTCCCAACGCCATCGGTTTGAACTCCACCAGCTTCAATGTGGCGCGCCTGATCGGCCCGGCGTTGGCAGGCGTGCTGGTGGCCGTTGTTGGTCCGGGGTGGGTATTCCTCATCAACGGCTTCTCCTTTATCGCAACGATTGCGGCGCTGCTGGTGATGCGTCCGGCGGAGTTCTTCACGGCTACATCCCCGCGCAAACCGCGCGAAAAGGGTCGTGTTCGGGCTGGACTGCGTTATGTGCGGTCACGTTCGGATCTCAAGGTCATCTTTGTGGTGACAGGTGTTATCGCCTGCCTCGGTATGAACTTCCAACTGACCACTGCCTCCATGGCCCGCGTGGTGTTTGATAAGCAGGCGGGGGAATACGGGCTTCTCGGCTCCGTTCTGGCGATCGGTTCGTTGACCGGAGCGCTGCTCGCCGCCCGGCGGCGTAGCCAACCGCGGGTGAGACTGGTAGTGGCGATGGCCTTCGCCTTCGCGCTGGCAGCCGGCGTCAACGCGGTGATGCCCACGTATCCCACCTATGCCATCTCGCTTATTCCGGTGGGACTTGTCATCCTCACCCTGCTCACCAGTGCCAACACCTCGGTGCAGATGTCCACTGAACCGGAGATGCGCGGGCGGGTGATGTCCTTGTACCAGGCGGTTATGCAGGGCAGTGCGCCGGTTGGAGCGTTGATCGTCGGATGGATCTGCGAGGTGATCAGTCCGCGCTGGGGCGTGGGAATCGGAGCGATCGGTGCGTTGATCGTCGGCATCGCTGCTTATGTCTGGGGGAGGCGTAACTGGGACGTGGCGGTGCATTACCACTGGCACTCGCACCCGCATGTCGAGATCATCGGGCCGTTGGAGCGCCAGCAGCAGGAACATAGCGAGGGCGACGGGTTGGGTGCGGGTCCAACCCCGGGCGATGACGCAAAATAGAAGGCTTCCTGGCGCGGGGGTGAAGGCATACCGCGCAAGGGTGGCATCAGGTTGAGCGAGTACGCCGTATCGGCGGAATCGCGAGTCAAACCGCGCAAGGGCGGCATCAGACCACGATTCGCGACCGTTTCGTGTGTGGATAGGGGTTTGGCGACGCCGACGCGACACCAAGGACACCCGTTCTCCCGTATCTCGCGCGGATGGGAGCCACCGGCGCGAGGCGGAGCCTACAAGGAGCCAAATGGCGTGAGAAGAAGGTCTACCGGGAGGATAATTCGGCATTGACGTCTTCGCCGTCACATATGCTCTATTGCCCAGTCGATACAGGTCAACAGTGCGGCGACCTCGTCGGGCTCCACATTCGGGAAGGTGCCGAAACGGAACTGGTTACGGCCCAGGGAGCGGTACGGGTCGATGTCCACGATGCCGTTCTCACGTAGAAAAGCGCTGATCGTACGTGTATCAACCGATTCGTCGAAATCAATCGTCGCGACGACGGGCGAGCGGTCGGCGGCATTGGCGACGAAGGGTGTTGCTTCGGGGCGGTTCTCGGCCCACTCGTAAATCAACGCAGACGATGCGGCAGTGCGCTCCGCCATGGCATCGAGCCCGCCGCTGCTGAGCATCCATTCGGTCTGTTCGGCGATGAGCAACAGGTTCGCGATACTCGGGGTATTCAGCGTTTGATCTTTGCGCGAGTTCCGCAGCGCGAGCTCGAGATTGAGAATATCCGGCACCCAGCGGGTAGAACCGAGCCGTTCGATGCGCTCAATGGCAGCGGGGGAGGCCACGGCGATCCATAGGCCGCCGTCGGCGCCGAAACACTTTTGCGGTGAGAAGTAGTAGAGGTCGGTTTGCGATATGTCTACGGTGACGCCGCCCGCACTCGATGTGGCGTCAACGAGGGTGAGTGCTCCGGGGTGTTGATGGGAGCCCCTGCTACGCCCATAACGTGTTACCGGAGAAAACACTCCGGTAGAAGTCTCATTCTGGGGATAGAAGTATGTGTCGACGGCGTCGTTCTCCTCGCCGCGGTCCACGCAGCGTGCCAGACGGCCGGGTTCCGCAGATTGGATATCAACCTCCGCCCACGGAACGCGCCCCACCGCGTGGGCGGCCTTAGCGGAGAACTCGCCGAAAACAGCGGCCTGCGCGCGGCTTTCAACGGCGGTGAAAGCGATGGCATCCCACACCAGGCTGGCGCCGCCGTTGCCAAGCATAACCTCGTACCCCTCCGGAAGATGGAAGAGCTCGGTTAGCTGGGCACGGATCTGACCGACCAGATTCTTCACGGGTGCTTGCCGATGCGAGGTTCCCATGGGAGAAGCCGCATCCGCAACACGTGCGAGCTGTTCGGGGCGTGCTTTTGAAGGTCCCGAGCCGAAGCGGCCGTCGGTGGGAAGGAGATGGGCAGGGATGGTAGTGCGCATAGTTGTATTGTGCCGTGCTTTGCACCCGCCGGGACGATGCTTCCGTCTGACGGGCCAAACGGTATTACGCGCGGATTACGTCGCAGAATTGCCAACTGGCGTGGCGGCCCGGCGCGCTCCAGTAAAATCGGGAAGCACAGCGGAATAACAGGCGTTATGGTGGCGCGGACAATCGATGTGGGCAATCGATGAGGAGTAAGTATGAGGGGCCATTTGGTCGACACGACGGAGATGTATCTCAAGTCGGTCTATGAACTGGAAGAAGAAGGGGTTCCGCCTCTGCGTGCGCGTTTGGTGGAACGACTCGGGCAGTCCAAGCCAACGGTCTCTGAAACAGTTGCGCGCATGGAACGCGATGGGCTGATGTCACTGGATGGGCGTGCGATTGTTCTCTCGGAAGAAGGCCGGTTGTATGCCACGCAGGTGATGCGCAAGCATCGCCTCGCGGAGCGTTTGTTACTGGATGTGATTCGCATTCCGTGGGAGGACGTCCATGAGGAGGCGTGCCGTTGGGAGCATGTGATCTCCGATGAGACCGAGCAGAAGATCGCTGAGCTCCTGGGCTATTCGCGCTATGACCCCTACGGCAACCCGATCCCTGAATACGGTACGGCAGGGCCTATGGGGCAGACGGCTGCTGAGAATGGCCTCATCAACGGGCGTGAATTCCTTGCGCAGAACCCGGATGGTGGAATCGCGATTCTGGCCCGCATTGGTGAGATCTTACAAACGGATACGGCTCTGCTACGTTCACTGCGCGAAGCGCGGATAGTCCCCGGGGCGGATGTGACCATCTTCATTGAGGGGGCCCGTCCGGTCATCTGTGCCGCAGGGTGCGTCGAATTGTCGCCGTGGATGGCGCGCCACCTGCAATTGCAGGTGGCGCGGTAGACGGTCGAGCAAGGCGGTCTAGACCGTGGGTGGTCGCTAGTACGCGACATCCCGTGGCGGTGTAGGCACACGGCGGGGATGGCCATCGGGGTGGGGACCGCCGTCGGGAAAGAGCGTTCGAAAGATGGTTCTCCGCGTTCTACTTTCCGCGGAGGACCAGCCATCCCACTTCAGCAGCGGACTCGCCTTCCCACTTTCGTGGCGGACTACTTCAGTAGCGGCCCACTTCAATGGCGGATCCGCCGTCAACATGGTGGCAGGCTTGAAAAAGCTCGGCGGCGTAGTGCGCGGGGCGTCTAGTCTGTGACGGGCTTGTTCTGGACGTCGTCGTGCGCCAGCTCTACATCCTGGTCTGGTTGCGGGCGGTGGTGAGGGTTTCGGTCTGCAACTTCCGCTGGTAGAAGCGTGTCCGTTTCCATTCGGAGCTCGCCTTCTTCCTCTTGCAGTGCGTCGCGGACCGCCGTTGCGGGTGTCGTCTTCTTCTTGGCCGAACGCTGCCGCAGATAGCCAATGATTATGGGGAGCACCGAGACAAGGACGATGATGACAACGATGACATCAATATTGTTGGCGACAAAGGAGAACTGACCAAGGAACAGGCCGGCAACTGTCATAATGCCGACCCAACCCACTCCTCCGACTGCATTGAAGAAGACGAAGCGACCGTAGCGCATGCGCGCAGCTCCTGCCGCGATGGGTACAAAGGTTCGCACGATCGGTACAAAGCGCGACAGAATTAGCGAGGCCGCACCATACTGCTGGAAGAACTCCTCCGCGCGGTAGAGGTACTCGGTCTTCAGTATGCGAGCGTCCGGTTTGAAGAGCTGCCGCCCAAAACGTGATCCAAGGAAGTATCCGACCTGAACACCCAGGAATGCGGCCAGAATGCCGACAATAAGCAACACTTCGATTCTGATACCGAACTGCACGTGCAGCATGGCGGCGGTGAAAATCAATGAGTCTCCGGGCAGGAACGGGAAAAGACAGCCCGACTCGATAAACAGAATGAAAGCAACGCCAGGCAGTACCCACGGCCCGAGGGCTGCAAGTAACGCGGCAGGATCGGAGAGTATGCCCATGCGTTACAGACTACGTGAATGAGGCGGGGAAACGCGGCGAGCGTGAGCGAGTCGGCAGAGTGTTGCGCATCGATATTCACGCGAACTCGCCGAGTGTGACGACCTGACGTGGCGAAGGTCTCGACGTCGTTATAAAAATGTGACATCTCGTTATCGTGTTGCTATCATCGTGCGTGGGCTCGTTCACGGCCGAGGCCTAAGCCGAAGGTCGTGAGCATGAAAAAGTGACCACAACTAGACGAGGAGACCTTGACAATGGCAGGACGTCACGCGATGACTCGCGAGACTGCGTTGGAAACCCTCAATTCTCCTGCGGGGCGCGGACTTGCTGCTGCGGTGGCAGTGGGAACGGTGCTTGGTGTCGCCATTCCGACAGCCTCAGCTGATGCTACCGAGAACCGTGAAGGTTCGCGCGAGGCGGCACGCCTTGCATCCGTGGCACCGGAGGCCACCACGGAAGTGACGGTGGACGCCGACGCTTCCTGGGAGATTGCTCAGGTTGCGGTGCAAGCGGAGGATTCCGATTCTTCCCTCGCCCTCGACATGGAAGTGACTGCTCCCGTTGTTGAAGAAGAGGTGACGGTCGAGGAGACGGCCACTAGTGCAGTGGCTGATACCAATACTGCGACCGCCGCTGTTGTCGGCGAGGAAGCACCTGCCGCGAGCTCATCGAATTCAGGTCTGCGTTCGCAAATCGTCGCTTACGCTCGACAGTTCTCAGGCGCGCCCTATGTCACCGGAGGCACGACGCCATCGGGCTGGGACTGCTCCGGTTTCGTGAACTACGTGTTTGGAAACTTCGGCATCAGTATGCCGCGCACCTCGAGTGCTATCGCGGCATCATTCACGCAGGTACCGGCTTCGCAAGCGCAGCCCGGTGATCTTGTGTACTGGCCGGGCCACATCGGCATTTACACCGGCAACGGCATGCATATTGCGGCGGCTAACCCATCTACTGGCACGTATGAACATGCAGTGTACGGAAGTCCGATCTACCTGCGTGTGGTGGGCTGAAACAATACGGCGCTTGACCAGTTGAAGCCATCTGGCGCGTGGTGGGTCAACGTGGCATAAGACATTACAGAGAGGCGAGTCGGCTGTTTGTCGGCTCGCCTCTTTTGTGCGTGATCGGCATGCTCGGCCGGTGGTATATCAAAAGTGTGTTTATCCGGTGTGTGCGGATGGCGGTGCAGCATAGCATCGTGAGCGCGTGCGCGCACGCCGCTGCGCCGCTGCCAAAACTCGCGGGTGAAGCGTCGCACCGCTGCACGCGGGTGTGCTGCAGGTACGGCGGGTTTGCGAGCCCGAGCAGCACGCACTCGTACCCGCCTACACGGTACGTCTACTCGGTCCTTGCTGTTTGACTGCGGCATGGGACACAGCGAAGCATTTGTGATCAACACAACTTTCGGTGTGTCTATGTTTCATTCGGTCGGCCTACGTCGCGTGCTGAGCAGGTGATTTGCCGTAGAAGACGGGGAAGTGTCACGCCCACATGGTGCGACGGGCCGATAACAGCGTGGGTCACCTCTCGTTATGAAAACGTGACATTCGGTTATTGAGCCGTTATTGTCTTCTATAGGCAAGTCGCCGGGTGAGTACGCACACTGCGGCGAACGGACGAATGAGGAGATATACAAGATGGCCGGACGGCACGCGAAGACTCGCGAGGCAGCCCTCAGCACTCTTAACTCCCCCGCAGGACGCGGGCTCGCAGCGGCAATGGCTTTCGGAACGGCGCTCGGCGTCGCAATCCCGTCTGCGGCAGCTGATGATGACAGCAGCGGCGCCAACACAGCAGGTGCCCTCGCGCGTAAGAATATTGCGAGCGGCACGGTAGCGGACAACACGCGGGAAGTCACCGTTTCCGAGGATAACGAGTGGCAGATTTCCCAGGTTGATATTCAAACCGAAGAGGCCACACAGTCCCCCATGGCGCTCGACATGACGGTTAACACCCCGGCGGTCGAGGAAGAAGAAGCCGTCACCGAAGAGGTTGTCGCGACTGCGAACGATACCGCCGGATACGCGGACACCGGCTCGCAGGCTGCTACTGCGGCAAGCAGCGAGACGGTGGTTGCTACCGCAAGTGGTAGCGGCACGGGCGCGTCAATCTCCGCAACGGCTCAGTCCTACATCGGATCCCCGTACCGCTGGGGCGGTACCACACCAGCCGGCTGGGACTGCATTGGCTTCGTGCGTTACGTGTACGCCCAGTACGGTGTTCAGATTGGCGGTTACACCACTTCTGTGCTCTCCGTTGGACGTCAGGTTCCTTATTCGCAGGCTCAGCCCGGTGACATCCTCTACTGGCCCGGACACGTGGCCATTTACGTGGGCAACGGCCAGAATGTTGGCGCGTGGAATGCCAGCATGGGAACAAAGGTCGGCCCGAACTCGTGGCTCGGCACGCCAACCGTCATCCGCGTTTTCGACTGATACACACTGCTTTGAGCTGGGACCATGCGTCTCAGTGCTGGTGGGGGTCGTTTATACGACCCCCATCGTGCTATCCACAGGGTTGCCTGGGTTCGGGCGACGGTCTTCCTTGGGGTGATGAGGCATGGGGTGTTTTCCGGGCTCGGGCGGTGCCAGCCCAATCGTGATAACCCTCTAAACTGCCGCGCGGAGCACCTGCACATGACCGGCGTGACGTGCAAGAATAGGACTAGCCCGAACCAACCAATGGAGGTGGCAACCTATGGTTTACCAGCACGAGAATCTTGTTGTCTGCGGCGTCGACGGCTCGGAGGCGTCTTTGAACGCCTTGACATGGGCGGCACACGAAGCGGCGTCGCGAGGCGCCCGGCTCGAGATTATGTGCTGCTACGAAGAACGCACGTATTCCAAGCACGTAGGAAGCGGTGCAGAAGGCGGCGGTCTTCTGGTTGAGCGAGCGAAAGAGGTTCTGGATGAGGCGGGCGCCCTCGCCGCCGCTATTCACGATGACGTCGTCATGGCACTGGAAGCGGCCGACCCGACGAAGGCGCTTTTGGAGCGCTCGAAGAAGGCGGCACGTGTCGTTGTAGGCGCACGTGGCGGTTCGGGTGGTTTTGCGGACCGTATGCTGGGCTCCGTGGCCTCGGCGGTTTCGGCCCGCGCGTACTGCGCCGTCGTCGTAGTTCCCACCCCCAATGTGAAGGCGGTTCTACCGGTCAAGCACATCGTATGCGGTGTCGATGGCTCGGAGGCCTCTCGCCTGGCGCTGCGTTTAGCCATCCGAGAAGCGTCTCGCTGGGGTGCGCGGTTGTCCTGCGTTGGTGCGGTTAATTTTGCCGGTGCGACCTGGCTGCCGGGCTCCGAATATCATCAAGAGGTACTTGACGACGTTCGTTCCGGGTTACGCGACATGGTTGAAGAATCCATGCAGGGCCTTGATGTGGATGTGCGGTGCCATGCGATTGAGGGGAATCCGGCGGCACTTATGGCCGAGTTTTCCACTGCGGTCGATCTTCTGATCGTGGGAACACGCGGTCGAGGCGGCTTCGCGGGGTTACTGTTAGGATCAACCAGTCAGGCGGTACTCCACCACGCCGCCTGCCCGACGATTATCGTGCCGAAACGTACCAGCCAGAACGAGGACGCCATGGGTGCCGAAGTGCCCTGGCAGCGTCCTAGCTAGACGTTGCTTGTGCCGAGCCCGTTTTGGCGTGAGACGAGGCCGCTCGTCGTGGTCGCCTGTCTGCCGGCCAGCAGGCGTGGCGCACCGCCGCGTAGGTGAAATAGGACAGTCTGCAGAACAACGGGTAAACTGGCCTGCGCGCCCTCGTAGCTCAGGGGAAGAGCGACCGCCTCCTAAGCGGTAGGTCGAAGGTTCGAATCCTTTCGGGGGCACTACCGGCGCGACTGGCAGTATTTCGCCTCGGTGGTTCCGTCGTGTCCGTCGCAGAAACTCCTGGGCTGTGCGAGAACGAATGGTTCCTGTTACTCGCCGCTCGGCGCGGTATCCCGAATTTGCTCCGGCGGGCGGATACCGTTGGTGTGTGAGTCCATTCTTTAGGCGTAACCGAGACAGAAAACCGGCAGATGCGGGGTTGCCCCCCGAAGCGTCGTCCGCTTCTGCGGCGGACGCGCCATCAGCGCCGTCGGGCGGGGCACTCTCGGCACCGTCGGCCGAAGAGAGCGTTCTCCCGGCTGAGGAAACCGCCGTGGTTTCTGTTTCGCCTTCGTCCGCATCCGCCGCCTCCCCGGAGCCCGCACCTTCGCGCCTAGAACTGATTAGCAGTGCCTATCACGCGTGGCACACCGAGCTCGCCGGGCTGGCCGGGGACATTACACAGACAATCAACGAGTCAGACCCGGCTGTTATCGACTTGACGCGACCGCACCCCACCGGGGGCGCACAAATGTATTCCGGGATGCCGACGTTGCTGACATCGTTGGTGCGGGAAGAGGAGGCACAGCAGGTAGCGCTGTCTCGCCTGGCGTCATTACAGCGGCGTATCGAAGAGCTGTCCGAGCGATACGGTTACGCGCCGGTGACCATGGCAATTGGCAATGTGACGTGGACCGAGCTTCCGGGAGGAAGCGTCGCGGCAGCCGATTTGGGTGCAGCCTATGAGGTAACGGGCGAGCTGCACCTCGACCCGGAGTCCGTCCGCCAGAACGCCGACGAAGCCATTGGCTTGGCGCGCGTCGACGGCGAGGATTCCGCAACAGCCCAGGACGGCTCCCCGGCGCAGTCCGCCGTCGACCCAAGCAGTGCGGCAGATGAGGGCCGAGAGAGCGAGGCAGGAGGGGAGCGCGACGACGGGCAGAAGGGCGATGACGCTGCCACCTCTGCCGACGAGGCATCGGAAGGGAACGCGCAGGTCAGCGTCATTGAAATGAATCAGCCGGTGCTGCTGCGCACCGTGCGGCTGGAGCCTACCGGGACCAACGATGCGTATATCACCCTGACCGCGCGTTGCGAGGTCAATCCGACACTGCTGCGTGCGCTGCGCGCTCACGGCATTCCGGCGGAGGACGTGTCGCAACTGCGTTCTTTGGCCGCCGACCCGAATAGGGAGGACGAGGTCCTCGCGCGGGTCCGTGAACTGGGGCGCATCTATTTGCCCGGTTTTGAGTATCAGGTCTCGATGTTGCTGGGCAGTTTTGTACATCCCGGGCAGGTGTTGCTCTCCGACCTGGAGGCTATGAAGCCTTATATCGAGACATCGGGAATTATGGCGGCGCTGGCCGGAGATGAGCCGACACGCCGACTCTCGGTTGCGCCGCTACCGCCGGCGGAGCGCCGAGATCGTGCGCCCGAGGTCGAGCGGGGTGCCGGAGACCGTGATGTTGCGGAGTTGGCCGTTGTGGAGGCCGTGGCATCGGGACGCTCCGTCGTCGTCGATACGCCGCCCGGATCGCAGCGGGTGGGAACATTGGCCGCCATCGCGGCAGATGCGGCGGCGTCGGGGCGTTCAATGGTTTACATCCCGAGCCGCGCCTCGGCGGGGCGGGCCTTCACCGACGAGCTGAGAAGGCTCGGTCTGGGGGATCTGTATTTGGACTTCGCGGATCTCGATGCGGTGGCGATGCGTTTGCGTACCGGTTTACGCCTGCGCAGCCCCGAACTCGACGACGACGCCACGTTGGACCTGCGCGCCCGACTGGCGGATGTGCGGCGGCAACTGGGTAACTACGTGGCCGCGCTGCACGAAGAGGATCCGAACTGGCATGAGTCGGTGCATTCACTGCTGGAGCGGCTGGCGGCGCTGACAACGGGAATGGATGCGCCGAAGAGCCGAGTCCGGTTGGGGTCCGACGACTTGGCGGAACTGGCGGAGAGATACGAGCAGTGGCGTGAATTGTTGTTGGAGGCCGCCGAGCTCGATGCGTTCGTGCCGCAGGATGCGGCATCCGCATGGGCCGGCGCAACCATAGCTGCGATTGAGGAAGGCGAGTCCGCCATGCAACGGGTGGCACGATTGGCCGATGAGATCCTTCCCGTCGTCATGGCGCAGTCACAGCGGGCCGCGGGTGAAACAGGCCTGGAGCGAGCGGTTACCTTCGCGGATTGGCAAGAGCAGCTCGACATGCTGGATGGAGTCTCCAGCACCCTCGACGTATTTGTGCCACAGATCTACGAGCGCTCCGCGATGGACATGGTGATCGCCACCGCCTCGAAAGAATGGCGGGAAACCCACGGCGAGGAAATGAAGGGATCCGAGCGGCGGCGTTTGACGAAACAGGCCCGTGATTTCATTCGTCCGGGTGCCACGGTAACCGATTTGCACAAGGAACTGGTCACCGTGCAAAAGCAGCGTGAGGTATGGCGGCGTTACTGCTCGGAAGAGGGCTGGCCGAAGCTCCCGGACGGGATGGCGCAGATCAAGGCCTCAGCGGACGAGGCGCGGCGCGAGATTGCGACATTGCAAGCGGTGCTGCCAGAAGGGCGGGAGCTTCGTGAGTTGCCGCTGGAGGAACTGCTGGCAACTGTTCGGCGTATGAAGGATGACACGGAGACTATGTCGGTCCTGCCTCGTCGCAACGAGATCCTTGCCCAGTTGCGCGACGGCGGACTAGGCGCCTTCCTTGATGACTTGGCGTCTCGCGGTGTTTCTACCGCGGACGCCGTGAGTGCGGAGTTGGAGCTTGTGTACACGAGTTCCATTTTCGAGCAGTTGGTCGGCAAGTCGCCGGAGTTGGCCCGCATGGGTCCGGCGGAACTGACCGAGCTGAGCTCATCGTTACGGCAGTTGGATAAGGCACACACCGCTACCCTCGCCGGGCCAGTGAGCCGGGCCGCGGTGAGGATCATGCGTGAAACCATCTCAAAGCGCCGCGATGACACCATGAAGCTCGATGCGCAGCTGGCGCGCTATTCTACCGGCGGCCTGCGTGACGCCATTGCGGCCTACCCGCGGCTTGTACAGGTGTCACGTCCGGTATGGGTTATTCCGTCAATGGTTGCGGCGGAGTTCGTTCCACCGATGCCCTGGGTCGATATTGTTGTTATGGACGACACGGACAGCGTGCGGGTCTCATCGGCAGTCTCTATGCTCATGCGCGGCCGCCAGATCGTGGTGGCAGGCGATCTGCGACGCGGAGATGACGGTACAGCGGTGAAGGCCTTCGCGGATGTCCTTCCTGTGTGTCAGCTCCCGACGCTGCGCGCCCGTCATGATGAACTCGCCACTCAGACCCTGCGGGAGCAGGGGTATGCCGACGTGTTGGAGATGGTGCCGTCGGCGGCGGCGAGCGAACGCTCTCGCCTCGTGGTTGTTGATGGACGCGGCGTTCCCTCTCCGACCACCGGTATCGTGGAAGGCACTCAGGTTGAGGTTGACGCGGTTGTCGATGCCGTGGTCGATCACGTGTTGACGGACCCCGAGCATTCGCTCGCCGTGGTTTGCGTGTCACAGCAGCACGCCGTGCGGGTACGTGAGGCGATTAAGAAGACTGCGGCAAACTCAAGCGCTTTGGCATCGCTGGTCAGCCCTGACGGTCCGGAGCCCTTCGCGGTATTGGATATAACGCAGTGTGCCGGGCTGCGCCGCGATTCCATCATCCTCTCGGTCGGTTACGGTAAGACGGTTCATGGTCGAGTGTTGCACACCTTCGGCTCCCTTGCGACACCGGATGGCGTGACCGGTCTGGTGAATGCGGTGGAGTCCGCGCGTGACCAGTTGACGATTATTTCCGCGCTGGGTCCGGGGGAGATCGGAACGGATCTGATTACCTCGCCGGGGCCACGTTTGCTGGCTAAGCTCATTGATCGTGCCGCCGGGCGGGATATCCCGTTGGACCCGGCGGAGTCGGGCCAGGCCGTTGACCCGTTGTTGGCGGATCTGGCGGCGCGTGTCGAACGGGCCGGTTGGGTTACTGCGGCGAATTTCGGATACGAGGAGGGAATACGAATTCCTCTTGTGGCCGGGCATCATTCCCTGCCGGGCACGTGGCGCGTGGCGGTTCTTCTTGACGACGACGCTTACATGGCGGAGCCTTCGCAGCGACGCCGTGATCGTTACTGGGCGGAGCGCCTGGAGGCGCGGGGCTGGTCGGTTGTACAGACCTTCTCCACTTCATTGTTTATCGATCCGGTGGGGCAGGCGGAACGTGTGATTGCTTTGCTGGAGGAGATCCGTGGGCAGGCGTTGGAAGCTGCTCGTGGCCCGGTGACCGTTGCGGTTCCCGTGCTGGATGACCAGTGGCTGAAGGCGGACGAGCCGGAGGGGGGCGAACTCGGAGCCGGGGGCGTGCAGGCGGTTCAGGCTGTACCGCGCGGTCCACGTCCGCAGATCACGGCCGGACTGCCACTCGCCGCATACTCTGATGATCAGTTGGATGAGATGATTGCGTGGATCGCGAGTGACGCGGTTCCTCGTACCGAGGATGGCCTGGTGCTGGCGTTGCGCGAGGAGCTTGATGTGCGTCGGCGTGGCAGCCAGACCGAAGCGGTGTTGCGTAACGTCGTGCGGCGCTCGGGCTTGGCGGCCACGCACGGTGATGATCGGGATTCCGCGAGTGCTGTGGCAGCGGGTGGGCTAGCCGCTTTGTCGAGCACGGCCGGGAGTGCGGTTGGCGGTACGGAAGCCGTAGCAGATTCCGCGGCCGACGACGGCGCTACGGACGGCGACCATGGCGCTGCTGATGGCGCGCGTTCGGCGGAGTAAGAGGCGGAGTAAGAATGGGGCGGCAGCATCGCGCGGCAATGCGCCTCTCACGGGTTGATCGAGAGCGGTTGGAATCCGGCGAGTTCGCGCACCCGGAGGATGCGCTGCGGGCAGCGGCGCAGGAGTCCGTGGCGGATAATGCGCGCGGCGCGGCTGCGGCCGAGCATGCTGGAGCGGCGAGCGCGCAGCGACGCGATGGGATCCAGGCCCGCGATGCGCACGAGCAGGATCTACTGGCTGAGCTTCCCCCGCATTTTGGAAAGCTGTAACGTGCGGCGGGAGTGCCTAGAGGCGCGGTACCGGACGGAAGCTGGCGGCCGGGAGCGGGAAGATACCACGGCGAGTAGAGTCTCGATCCCGCTGCGAGCATGAGCTTCCCTTTAGCCGCATAGCGTTACGCACTACAAGCGCAGGCGAAGAGCCGAGTAGCACCCATATGCGAGGGGTGCGGAACCTCTGCGGATTCCGCACCCCTGTTCAGTCACGTTCCAGCGTCGCTGCCGTGGCTCAGCCCTGGCCTCGGCGGGCCCGTGGCACCGCTGCGCCGACGCGCGTTGCCCGGCTGGCGGCGCGGCCGACACCCGGCTCAGCTAGTGGCACCCGCGGAGCCGTTGCGTGCGAGCAGGTCGCGGATCTCGGTCAGCAGTGCGACGTCGTCGGAGGGTGTCTCCGCCGCCGCGTCATCTTCGGCCTTCTTGCGGGCTTCAAGGCGCTCGTTGAACTTGTTCATAGGCAGAACAATGAAGAAGTAGAGTGCTGCCGCGATGAGGAGGAAGTTGACGAGTGCGGTGACTACGAAGCCTGGTTGAATGGTGGCGTTCCGGAAGGTGATTGTCCAGATTTCGTTGAAGTTCGGTTTACCGAAGACGCCGGAAACGAACGGCATGATGACGTAATCGACGAGGTGCTGAACAATCGGCTGGAATGCGCCTCCGATAATAATGCCCACGGCCATGTCTACGACATTTCCGCGTGTGATGAAGTCTTTGAATCCCTTAAGCATGAAGCTCCCTTACAGTCCTTTTGTAGTTGACGGTTGAGCGGGCGAACGCAGCGGCGATCGCCGGGCAGGGGCGTGGCCCATCATGCAGGATCTAGTAGGACGACCTGCATGGTCGTCCTCGCTCCATATCCGAGGACTAGACTAGCGGCATTCTGCGGCACAGACACGTACAGAATGCGAGTGTTACTCTCTTCACTGAGAAAACCGCCGCTCGACTCTGTGAGTCCGACGCCAACCACGGTGGCTTTGTCAGTGACAAGCACGGCCTCGCCGGTATCCGCATAATCATCGGGTGGTGCGTAGAGCGCAACCGACGCTCCCGGTTGCGCCAGTTCTTCCGTCCCGTCGGCGGTTATGGTGACGGATACGATTACACGCCCGGGTGGAGCAGAAGCGAGAAAGTCGCTGGACAGCAGCATCGTAGATGACAGTGGCATTCCGGCGGGTAGAGAGGTGGTCAGAATGCGATCTGTGGCGGCGTCCGTCTGTGTGAGAACACCGTGCGGAACTAGATCGCGTGGCACTTCCACAAGTGCGAGGTCACTGCCGCCAAGCTTCGACCCGGCAGATAGTTCGCGGGAAGAAACCACAACCTGTGCCATCGGCGTTTTAACCTCGGAAATGGCGGAAACCACGGCGGATAACATGGCCAGCACGGTCAGCGCTGCGAGGAGGTAACGTAAGCGCCACAGCGTAGCCCGTAGACGAGTCAATCTCATGCACTCACGTTAGGAGGAAGGAGCGAGCGCGTGCCCGCGTCATTCGCACACTGTGGATAGGTGCCGCATCTCACCGTCTGTGGGGACACCGAGCGATTCACACCGAGCAGCAATGCTGCAGTCAGCATTTCAAAGTGCGGCGCCAGGGGTTTCGTGAAAGATATCGGCGCCAGGCGCCTTGGGACTTCAAGGCGGGGGTGGTGCCACGTGTGGCTTGAAAGAAATCAAAACCGCGTGGCGTGAAAGAAACTGACACCAGGCGTCTCGTGATTTCAAGGCGGGTGCGGCGCGAGGCGTCTCGTGAAGGTAAAAGACTGCGGCGGAAAGTAATGGCCGCGGCGGGTGGATCGGCTACGATGCGTTACTTGTGGCGCGGCCGGGAGCGCTGGTGGACGCCTTCGTCTCGCTCTTCGACGACGAGTCGACGCTGGAGGAGTCACTACTCGATGCTTTAGAGTCCCCAGGCGCGGAGGAAGAATCAGCATGTGAAGAGTCAGCCGAGCGGAGCGCACCGGAGCTGGAACGTGCGTCGTTGTGATAGAAACCGGAGCCCTTGAAAACGATGCCGACAGAGTTGAATAGCTTGCGCAGGTGACCGCCGCACGCCTCGCACACCGTCAATGGGTCATCAGAGAACGACTGATGAATATCGAACTCATTCCCACACGCGGTGCAGTGATACGAATACGTTGGCACGCTTAGGTCCTTTCCCTGGCAGTAACTCCGAGTGTCAAGAATACTCCGAATTCGCCCGGTCGGCTGGCGCACGGGATACCCAGGGTCAGTCGGCGCCATAATACGCGCCCGGTCGGCTGGCGCATGCGATTGCCGATGAGACCCATCCTTTAGAGGACGGCTACAGGCTCCGTCGCACCGCAGGCGCCCCACCGATCAGGAAGGAGCACGTAGCTGACCTGCTGATCGGTATCGCATTGCGGTAGGTCAATATCCACGTATTCTTCCGGATACACCATTGCGCCAACGCGGGTTTCGGGTCGGATTTGTTTCAGGACGCGGTCGTACCAGCCGCCGCCCTGCCCAATACGGTTTCCGTGATGATCCACCAGCATGGCGGGAACGAGCATAACATCGACCTCCGCGAGGATTTCCGACCCGATGGCGTCGCCACTGGGTTCGGGAGGCCGACCGGGAGCCAACACCGCCAAATCGTCGGCGCCGCGGTACCATCCCCATTCGCGTGCCAAACCGGGCCCAAGCTTCGGCAGCAGTACCCGCCGCCCTGCCACGATTAAGGCTTCACAGAGTTCTAGCGTGGGAGGTTCGTTATTCACGGAGGCATACACGGCGATGATTTGAGCGTCGTCGATAAAATCCATCGCGGTGGCCACCCACTGGTTGCCGAGTTCGCCACGAATGTTGGCGGGCCGCCGAGAGCGGTGCTCGCGCGCCGTTGCCCGCAACACCTGCTTGGCGTCTTCCACATCCATGCCTGAGACATCAGGGAGTGTCACCCTGTCCATACGCATAGCCCCATTCTTGCACGCCAGGCGTGCGCCCGCCATCGCCATGCACCCATTCCAGTGGGAGCAACCGGGGAGTTATCCCCAGCTGGCGGCGATTCACAGGTAATCTGGGTGTCGGAGAGTCGGGACGACATCAGAAGCCGCGGGAGGACACCATGAAAAGCGTTGCCAGACACCTCGACGAGTGCTTGGAGGCCGCGAAGCCGCTCCCGCCCTTTGACGTTGAACTGTCGGACGCTTTTTCTTGCATTCTTGCCGAGGACGTGCGATCAACGGTGGATGTGCCGGTGGCGGACCTGGCAGCACGAGACGGGTACGCTGTGGCGGCCTCCGACACGCTGGGAGCCGCTGACGATCCCGTCCGTATGCACGTGGTGGCCGACATCTATGCGGATTCCATGGAAACGGTCCGCCATGTGGAGGGTACGGCAGTGCGCATTGCGTCGGGTGCACGAATGCCCGGTGGTGCGAACGCCGTCGTCCCCCTGGAGAAAACTGATCAGGGAACTGCGGAGGTGTTGATCAGCGTGTCTGTTCGCAGTGGCGACAACGTCCGCCAACAGGCCGAGGATCTCGCCGCGGGCGAGGTGATCCTGGAACGGGGGACGCGCATATCCGCCCGCCATATCGCCTTGCTAGCGGCTGCGGGGCGCTCGCGGGTCACGGTACGGCCGGCGCCGCGCGTCGTCGTTATGAGTGTGGGCGACGAACTCGTCGAACCGGGGCGCCCGTTATCGCCCGGCAAGGTGTACGACGCCGACTCCCATGCTTTGGCGACGGCGGTACGAGCAGCCGGTGCCGTGGTCTACCGGGTATCTGCGGTGTCAGACGAGAAGCGGACGTTGCGCGACGCGCTGGAGGATCAGCTGGTGCGCGCGGACGTGATCATTACCACCGGCGGCTTGTCATACGGTGGGGGAGATACGGTCAAGGAGGTCTTGTCGCCCCTCGGCTCGGTACGTTTCGACAATGTGGCCATGAGTCCGGGACGTCAAATGGGAGTCGGGACGGTCGGTGATGGCACGCTGATCTTCTGCCTGCCGGGTGACCCGGTTGTGGCGTTGGTGGCATTCGAGGTGTTTGTGCGTCCGGCGCTGCGGAAGATGGCGGGATACACGCATTTGAATACGCGCATGATAGGCGCGCGGGCCGCGCGGGGACTTGTATCCGACGCGGGATTGCAGGACTATGTGCCGGTCAAGGTGACGGGTGGACCGGCAGACGGCTACGAATTCTCCCCAACAGGAGAATCGAGGCATCCGCTGCTTAATGGGCTGGCGAGCGCGAACGGTCTAGCGGTGGTACCGGCAGATCAGACCACGGTGGCGATTGGTGACACTCTGGAGTGCATGATTCTCAACGGGTGACGGCCACTCCAAGTGGCCGTCCAGTTGTAGCTGGCATTGAGTGCGCGACACTCTGCGGATAGGTACTATCGCCATGCACTGCGTAGCAGGCCCGGGCCGGAACGGCGGGTGTAAACGCGAGACGGCAATGGTATACGCCGACGCGGTACCAGAGCCTATTCAACCGTGGTTTTTCGATGGCGGTTGATGGAGCGGATACCCGGGAGAGGCAGCCGCAGGCGAACGAAGTAAGCGCAGGTTCGCGGAGCGAGGGCAAGACGTGTGACGTAGGACTGCGAAGTGCGGCATGTGGGTGATTCGCCACGGGAAAACGGCAACACGCGCCCGATGCTATCGGCCATCGGGGCAGATCGCCGATAGCGTTGGAACATGGGCATCGAGGGATACGTGGTGGCGTTTGTAACGGCGCTGCTCCTCGTGTACGTGATTCCCTATTATTACCGTCGCACCATGGTCCTAGCGGAAGCGCGAATTGACGAGCGGTACGCGGAAGATCTGCGGATGCTACGCCTTCCGGCAGGGCAGGTAGCTGAGCATGCGGCAGATGGACGTGGTGCGCATGGCACGGTTTTCTTTCGCCAGCCGGAGGTCGTTATGAGCACGGAACGAGGATCCCAGGGAGTGGTTCCTGCCGGGAAGAGTACTCGGAAAGGTAGCCTCACGCGGGGAGCTCTGGACGCCAGCAACGCGGTCAGTGCGGCAACTGATGTGCGTGCACTGGCGAAAGCACGCGCACGCCGCCGTGCGCGCATTTCGCAGCGGGTCGCCAAGCAACAGCGTGGACTACTCGGTGGCGGCGCATTGGGCGTTCTCGCGGTTGTTTTCTGGATTCTCGCCGCAGCCACCGCTTTTCCGGTAGGGGTTGCCCTGGCGGCGACGGCGGTTACCGGCGTGTACTTCGTAGGCCTCGGGTACATCATGTCTGAGATGAATAAGGCCTCGCAGGCTGACCGTGAGACGATCACGGAAATCAACGCGAAGCTCGGCACCGGCAGCATGCGGCGGGAGGCCTCCGGCACGGCACGCCGCCCGAGCGCCCCCCGGTCGCGGACGAGCCGCAGCACTCCCGCCGATTCCGGCTCTTCTGATTCCCGGAAGGGGTCTGGCGTCATAGCGCGGAGTGCGGGAATGCCGCGCCGTGATGGCAAGGCTGCCAGGCCGTATGGGCAGGCGCCTGTGCATGCGGCTGAGCAGGCCGGAGTGTCCAGGCGGGGCGCGCAATCGGCAGTAAGCTCTGCTCGGAAGGCGCAGGGTGCGACGTATCCCGGTGAGCGAGAAGCACAGGCTGGGCGGCGCGAGCAACTGACGAGCAAGGCGTCGACAGGTGCTGCGGATGGTCGAGCGGAAGGCGACTTCCGGGTGGATGCCCCGCGGCGTGAGCGAGGAGACCGCGTGGAGCGCGGGAGTCATATGCCGCAGCGCGGCGGGGATGGTCCCTCGGCGCGCGCGCCCCATGGCATTTCTTTGACACTTGATGAGTCCTTTGTGGGGGGCGCAGCGCAGGCGCCGGGTGCTGCAACGGCTGATCGGGCTGAGCGGAGTGCTGCGGTGGCTGTACAGGCAACGGATGCCGTGGATGCTCCCAGTTACACCCTCAAACCGCGCCAGATTGAACGGCGTGTGGTGGCGCCGTATCGGGCTCCCGCCGAGCAAAAGGCGTCGGTTCCCTATCGCCCGCAGCGTGTAGCAGAGAACTACGATTCGGCGAGAGCGTCGGCCACGTCGTCGGCCACGTCGTCGGCCACGTCCGTACAGGCGACGGCGGGTGAACGCGACGTCGAGCAGCCTGGGCAGAAGGCTGCGGGGCAAGTGGCTGCGGGGCGGACGGGTGAGGGTACTACATTTAGCACCGCGGCTCGGCCGCATGCCGGCGGACAACCCGATGGCTTGGCCGGCGGGTCGGTGCTAGACGCGTTGCTAGCGCGGCGCCGCGCCTAGATTGCTTCTGGCGGGCTCCGCTCGCAGTGCCGCGGAATCGCGGGGAGACGAATCGGGCAGTATCAGTTATGCGCCCGGGTCTGCTTTGGCGGCCCCTCGTACAAGGCGCTCTGCGGGAGTAACGCCAGGGCTTCAACCCGTTGGGCATCCTTGGCGGTTCAGACGGCCAACGTGTCTGTGTGGGTGAGCGAATGAACCTCCAAACGGACTGATACTGATGGGGCGGCCACCACGTTTGCGTGGGCGTAACGCCAGGGCCGTAACCCGTTGGGCATCTCGACCGACAAGGTTCCGATGCAGAGTGGGTGTGACATCATTGGCACGGCCTAGATGTGCATACCGGCGCTGCGAGTGCTAGGCTAATGAAGTCCTAGGGGCTATGGCGCAGTTGGTAGCGCGTCTCGTTCGCAATGAGAAGGTCAGGGGTTCGAATCCCCTTAGCTCCACCAATGAATGAAGATCGGCTGGCACATGCCGTGTCGGAGCGGCAGCTCGATCAGTACATGGCAACGTCATACCCTGCATTTTCGGGCGGACCTTTGCCACTATTCGTACCCCATGCCGGTGAGCTACTGGAGCGGTGTCGTTCGGCCGTGCGGGTCTCTGCCCACTAATCGCAGCTCGCGTCGGTAAGGTACTGGAATTGTATTGTTCAGCAGTGCGGGTCTCTGCTGCTATTCCCATTTCGTGCCGGTGAGGTGTGGATCGCTAGCGTTCGACTTCTGCTCGCTAATCGCGCCTCGAGTCGGAACGAACCGCAGCCCCTAACGAGGCATCCTCCTGGTGGGCAGCTGTCTGTTGCATTAGGAGCTGTCAAGGGGGAGACGTTGGGGCCGCCCCGATGGTTCGGGACGGCCCCAACATTCAACTGTGGTGCCCGGCGTGCGGATTCGGGCTACTCACATGGTGAGCGGTTGGACCTACGATGTTCGTGGCTCTCCGCTTCCGCCACCGGTTGCCGTGCCGTCTTCTTCACCACTGGCGGCCGACGGCGTCGTGCCAGCAGTCGAGGCGCCAACGGCAGCGGATTCGGCGTCGTTAGCAGTTGCACCGTTAGCAAGTGCCTTTGCCCGCGCGCGGTGGTTCATCACGATCAACAGTCCGGCGGCCACGGCTCCTATCACTGCGACGACGGCGGTGATGATGAAGATGTAGCGGTACCCGGTAGCCGGGTCATCGGCGTAGCGGTCGGTTAACGAACCGTTGAGCCGGTATGCCCAGAAGATCGACGCATACGCGAGGAACGACCCCACAGACATGGCTCCACCGGAGATCCGCTCGGGGAGGTTGAGTTCCGCCACCGGAGCCAGGATCACGGACTTTCCGAGGAAAGTCGCCACCGCTACCACGATCAGCATGATCAAGATGGGCCAGATCATCGCCTGCGAAACGGGCAGTAGTGTGACAATCACACACGCCACAGCAACCATGCCTAAGGATGCCGCCATCATCTTGGTGGAGGACTTGAAAATGTAGTCGGCGAGCAGACCAGAGATTAGACCCGCAAACACGCCTACCAGACCGGTGTTGAAAATACCGAAGGCACCGGCCATTCCCTCCGAAACCTTGAATACCTGCGTGAGATAAGGAGCCGATGTGTACATGAGGTTGATGTAGCACCAGTACACAGTCAGCGCGGCGAGTCCGGCAAGCCATACCCGCGGCTGAGCCAGCACCTTGAGAAGACCGGTCAACGCAGCGGCGTTGTCAGAATGCCCCTCTTCCTTGGCGACCTTCGTGTCAGGAACCAGACGAGCCACCGCGATCATCATGGGGACGAGGAGCAGTGCGTAAGCGACCGCGAATACCTTCATAATGGTGGTGGTGTAGTCGCTCCAAATCATCATGCAGACGACAATGAGTCCGTTCATGAGGAACTCAGCGGCGCGGCGAATCGATTCGAGCAGACCCATGGCCAGGCCCTTGCCCTCTTTATTCTGGTCGGCGGAGAGGATGGAAACGCCATTTACGACTGCGGGCCAGACTATAGCGTCAAGAATGCCCCATGATATGGCGATCCAGCACATGATTCTGAAGTTCGGCGTGAGCAGGAACAGAATCAAGTAGGTGGCCAGTCGCCAGCCGAGTGACCAGAAGATGATTGTGCGCACCTTGAAGCGGTTGTTGATCCAACCGGCGGGTACGTATAGGAAGGTTGCGATGCCGATCCAGGTCATCAATGTGCCGAACTGTTCGCCGGAGATTCCGAGGACGTTCTGCAGCGGGATCATGAGTGAGCCCTTGAAGGCTTCGAAGGCAGAGTAGATGATCTGCCCGGACATTACGACGGTGAGGAATGGTCCTACTCGGCCCCGACGAAGGAAGATTGGGATGCGTGACTTGCGGGGGGGGGTATCGTTCTTGGTAACGGACAAGGTCGTGCTCCTTGAATTGTTGCGTGTGTTGAGTGTTGGTAAATGCCGTCAGACCAGGTGCATCATCTGGTCGGAGCAGTTCGTGAAGACTCCGGTGCAGCCCCAGTTGAACAGTTGATTCGCCCGGTCGACGTCGTCGACGGTCCAAACGTTGACGCCGAAACCGGCCTCGCGGAACTGCTTGACTTTAGAAGCAGTCAGCCCGGAATCCTCCGGGTGGATGTACGTTGCTCCGCAGAGTTCCAGTACTGCGAGCCAGTCGTCATAGAGTGCTGCAGTTTCATACAGGACCCCGATCGCATATTGCGGATGGCGCTGATGGAAGGCCATGAGAAGCGGCTGTCCGAACGAGGAGATGATGATCTGGCGCTCTGGATCGAGGCGTTCGAGCTCCTTGGCGACGGCGTCGATCAGGAGAATCGTGCGCTCTGCCCCTTGCTCGTTCTGCTTGATTTCGATGTTGGCGTTGACTTTGCGCTCGTTGAGGAAATCGATGAAATCAGACAGGCGAGGAAGCCGTGCTCCCGCGAACTCCTTTCCGTACCACGATCCGGCATCGATATCTTCGAGGTCGGCAGCGGTCAGGGGGTAGAAGCTTCCGGCGCGGTTTGTGGTGCGGTCTAGCGTGGAATCGTGGATGATCACTGGTGTGCCATCGGCGAGGATATCGACGTCGGTTTCCAGCCAGGTTGCGCCACGATCCACCGCAAGTGCGAAGGCCTCTAGCGTGTTTTCTGGAGCTCGACTCGATAATCCTCGATGTGCAAAGACCGCGCGCTCGAATAGGGGGACCAAAGCAGACGCTATGGTGTCCACTAAACCTCCTTTGTCTAGTCGCATTAGAGTGAGACAACCTTACATAGACTATGACCTGGGTTACTAATCGACAGCTCTGGCTGCACACCCGTGCTCGGACTGGAGGAAGTGTTGAACGGATATGCAACACTCTGGTTGGTGGGTGGGGTTGCTACAGACTGGGCGATGCGACTACTACCGAGAAATGGAGGATTTCGCGAGAAGTGTAGGTTTTTTCGCGTAGTTTCTTGAAAAACCCGACACTTCTTCACGGGTCTGCGGGGTTGAGGCGTGGCGTAGCCCGCAGGAGTGGGGAGAGCACAATTACTCCGCTATGCCGGGATCTGTGTGAAGGATCTGCTCCAATGCGGCCACATGTGCCGCGACGGCGTGTTGCCCTTCTTCCGTCAGCTTGATCCATGTCAGGCGTCTTCGATCTTGCCGGTTGGGCGAGGTCTCCTTTCGAATTTGGATATAGCCGGCGTCGCTGAGTACGCGGAGGTTCTTTGAAAGGTTGGCATCGGTGATTCCCAGCAGATCCTTGACGACGCCGAATTCCAGCTCGGTCACCGGCTGAAGCAGAGCGCAGATTCGCAGTCGATAGGGGGAATGAATGACCACGTTGAAGGACGGTGTGATATCGCGTGCCACGAGTCTATTCGCCTTGCGCAATCTCGCGACGCATTGCGTCATCCTGCCTGTGACCAAGAGTTACGAGGAGGATGAATTGGATGGCCACCACCGGGATACACCAGGAGAGAGGCTTGCCCGCCAGCCCAATCATTCCCGCAGTCGCCATTGTAAACAGGAGGACGAACAGGCGGGTGTAGTAGTAGGCCTTACTGCGGCGGCCGCTCGGCATCGC
Source organism: Actinobaculum sp. 352 (assembly GCF_003957265.1). Lineage (NCBI taxonomy): Bacteria > Bacillati > Actinomycetota > Actinomycetes > Actinomycetales > Actinomycetaceae > Actinobaculum > Actinobaculum sp. 352. The sequence goes on from NZ_RQSN01000005.1 coordinate 194,941, forward strand.
GGAAACGCCGTATATTGCGGTATAGGTACGTTCAAGCAAGAGGATCGCGAGGATGCTGAATACGAGAAAGCCGGTGAAGGCGGGGTAGTGAGACTGAATTGCGAGGCCAAAAGTCATTGCGCCGGCGATCATGCCGAGGATCGGGTGGTACCACAGTGGAGTGGCGGCGCGTGCTGCTAGAGCGGCTCGGTCGGCACCGAGTGTATCCAGCGCGTCCTGCGCTTGGCTTTGCGTTGGTTGCTTGATCTCGCCGGTTTTCGATGCGGCGTCGCGGGAAGTTGCTTCGTCGTCTCTGGTCGTCGGGACGCTGTTGGATATGGGGGTATTGCTGCGGGGTGTGGGGGTATCGCTGCGGGGTGCGGGGGAATTGCCTGGCGTATTGTTGCTGGCCGTCGGAGTTCCGCCGTCAACCTTGGGGGTGTCATGGTCGTGGGCGGGCGTGTTGTTCGGTGCGTCTGCGTTGTCGCCAGGTGGCGAACTGTGTTGGTCGGGTCCGACGTCGTCGGGAAAATTGGATGAATCTGATCTCATGGAACAACTCTAACAATCACTTGCTAAAGTGGCAAGCGATTGTTGAAGGCGCTCGCTGTGGATTCCTGTGCGGTGGCTTGGCCGAAGGGCCCGGCGGCGAGTGTTCTCGAGAAGTGTAGGGTTTCTCGAGAAGTGTAGGTTTTTTCGCGTAGTTTCTTGAAAAACCCTACACATCTTCAAAGATGTGCGGCGCCTATGAAACAGTCGCGCGGGTGCGGGTGCGGCAGGCGTGGCGGTGCGCATAAAATCGTGCCATGACAACGCCGTTGGAACGCATTACCGCGCGCATCGCCCCTTTTGGCGACCTGGACGCCGATACCTTCTCCCCGAAGCCCCTGCTGACCTTGGAGGAGTTCTTTGATGGCAACGATGTGGTGGGCAGCATCCTGTGCAACGTCGTGCTCGACGAGGAAGGATATGACGCTCCCACGCCACAGCAGGTTCGGGCCGTACTGGAGGCCATTCGGGCGCGCGACGACGTCGATGATGTGCGTGTCGCAATCGGAATGTTCGACGATCCGGACTGGCCCTTCGCCGAGGAGGTTGTGGTGGTAACCGACGCCGATCCGAATGTGGTGCTCGGTTGGTTCCCGGAGGCCTACGCGCCCGATGCCGTCGCTGCTGCCGACGACGAAGAGTATGAGGATATCAAGTATTCAGTCGAGCGATTCCGCATCTGTTGGTGGGACTGAAGCGGGTGTAGTCAGCGGGGTCTTGTCGGCATGCCCGTGTGCTCTGCAGCGTCAGACCGGCCAAGCATGGTCTCATGCACTGGGCTCATGCCCTGGCTGCGCTGCATGTGTTCGACCGGCAACTGGGAGGGGAGAGCGCCGTGCAAGCAAGCGGATCATCGGCTGGTTGCTTTCCAGTCGGCAGTCACTCCTCGCACAGCCGGAACACGTAGCCGTCACTTCCCGGCGAACTCAAGTTGCGATCGCGCAGCACCATGGAGCTAGGCGCATCCGGACGGTGGCAGTATTCCTCAAATGTGGCGAAACCGGCGGCGTCGTCGGTCTCTTCATCCACGTATTCGATGTCGATCACGTGATTGCCATACACCGCCGTATAGTTCTGACACTCGTTGTAATCCATGCATTCCTCAACGACGGCGAAGTCGAAGCCCGCCGAGTCGTGTAGTTGCCGCGATGCCTCCGCACTGTTCTTTTGTCCGGCGGCCAGGCCTTCACGATGTGCTATCTGCACAAAGAGCCTCGCCTGAGCAAGGTTGTCGCCCAGTGACAGAGCGCCGCCCGAGCGCGTGTAACTGTCTAGATTGTCGAACTCCACGGCGTTGAAGCCGTCACGGGCGCATTGTTCGATCCACGGTTCGACGATGGCGGCGATTTTCTCGCGATTGGAGCTGCTCGAAGTGTCCAGGAGAACCTCGTCGGGCCAGTCGGGGTCCGCCAGTGGTGCGCCGTCGGCGTGTAGAAGGAGATCGTCTGGCCATGCCTCGCGCTCCTCGGGCTGAGTTTGAAATCCGTTGATGTAGCAGATGGAGTACAGGCCGCCTGCGGGGGGATCGTGGTGATCGCGTCCGACGACGCCGACGGCAGGGTCGGGTGTGTAGGCTCCGGCCAGTTGATAGTCAGGCTGAGCGTCGGTAGGCGGCAAGGTGACGTCTGCTGCTGAGTCCTCGGAGGTGTGGGGAGTATCGGTGGCGCCGGGGTTTACGGTGCTGGAGCTGGAAATGCCGGTGTGCGGAGCCGCCGGTGTACAGCAGGCGAGGAGGAACGCGGCGATCAGGAGCACGGCGGCGCGATGGCGTGTGGGCCGTGTGCCGGAGGATGGTTGAGGGGCCATGGGCTTCTTCCGTGTGGACTCTGCGGTGCATTCACAGTCTAGGGGAGGTGCGACCGCAGTGGCGCGGCGTAGCCAGTTGCGGAAGGCAGGTGTGGTCTTAGTTTAGGGGAGGTGCCACCGCAGTCGCGATGAGGCGCGGTCAGAGAAGTCTGCGCGTTCCCATGCGCATACCTTGTTGCGTAACCACTGTGCTTTTGTCACGCTGGTAATAGCAGATAATGCATCTTGCCCTGATATTCAAAAGCTGTGGCCGAAGGGGAGTCAATACCTTTCTGGACGACGTGCCGCACAGATTTTGCGAGAGGGGAGCGCTCTGACAATGTCGCGGTCGTGCGAGTCGTGGGTGGAGACGCCGACGGGTTGGCAATAGCTGTATTAGAGGCACGACCATGTTGCTGTTGTCTATTGCGGACTCCGGGATAGTTCACAATCAAGGGGAGTCAATGATCGACTGGAAGAAGCGCTTTGTACTCAGACCTAGCATGTCCAGCGCGAACATCTGGGTGAATCTGAGCTGGGCGGGTAGAGAGCCGGAGAAGCCGAGCATTCTGCCTGATGGTCGCGATTGGGAAGAGGTTCTGTATGGCGGCGGCGTCGCCGCGTTGCCGGATGACCTGTGGCTCGAGCTGTGGAACAGCGGGAGGTGCGTTGATTGGCTCTGGGGCGGCTTGAGCGAATGTATTGTCTCGCAGCGGTTCTTGCAGATTCTCGTTGAACAAGGGGTGCCGGGTGTTGAGTATCGCCCGTTGACCATTCGGCGGAGGCGGAGTGCCGATATAGAGGGGTACTACCTGCTGCTGTACCTACCCGCTCCCGGCGCGGGCAGCGTGGTGCGGCGCTACCCTTCTGATGGGCGTACGCCCGGCATGCTGGTTGATGGTGCGGTGGCTGAAGCAATCCTGGCGGCGCAACTCGCGGGCGTCTCGATGACGCCTGCGGAGGAAGAGTACGGCGAGTTGGAACAACGACGCCGCGAAGTCGAATGCCGACTGCAGGCCTTCGGATCGCCCGTAGGCGTGCTGTCTGGCGAAGCGAACGTGTTGCCGAGCGAAGCGGGTGCGCAGACCTGCAAAGAAGGCGTGTCGGCGGGCCAAGCGGATGGGGTGGCGTATGAAGCGTGCGAAGTGAATGAAGCGGAGGCGCCAACAGGCCGGACGGTGAGGCCAGTAGATGGGAACAGACGTCCGGCGTCCGATTGGGATAACCGCTTTATTCTGCATGCGAGTGATCTCGTTGGAGACGCGAACGCGATGTCGGTTGAGCTCAGTTGGCCGGGCAAAGATCCGGGGCGGCCCCATCGCCTGCCCGATGGGCAAGAGATCGGTGAGGTCCTTATCGCAAAGGGAATCGACGCGCTGCCGACGGAACTGTGGCTCGATGTTGTCAGCTACGGCGAGCAGACCGACTGGCTGTGGACAACTGACTGCGGGCCGGTCGTTTCACGAAGATTCTTGGATGTGCTCATCCTCGAAGCTGTGCCTGGAATTGAGTACCGCCGACTTTCGGTCAGATGGCCGTCCGATGCCACGGCGCAAAACGTGCCGTCCGATGCCACACCGCAGAATGCGCTACCCGATGATGAGTCGCTGGACACAGCGGAAACAACCGGCAACATTGAGGATTACTTCCTCCTCCGCGTCCACGCCACGGGCCCGGATGCTCCGCTGCGGCTCTTCCCGCGTAACGATCCCCACGCCTATCGCTTGGACGTAGACGCGATGCTCTTCGAGAAGATCAAGAACGCCGGGCTGACGGAGATCAGCGCAAGCACAGCGCGCGGGATCTGGGATGAGCTCAGATCCGAGGCGGCATGGCTGGACAAGCTGATGGGGGAGCTCATGGCGGAGTAGTTTGCGGTGCAATAGCGGCACCCACGCAGTGCCCGGCCGTCGTCGGTCCCATTTGTGTACGGAACGGGACCGGTGCGCTCACTCCATAGCTCCCTTCTGCCAAGTACGCACCACGGCCAAGGTGTACTTGAGGCCCTAACACTGCCAGGTTAGTAGTTCAACTAGTACCTGAAGACCTGAAATGGCGCAATGCGTGGCAACAAACGGTGTCGTTTCGGCCTGTACAGTCGTGGCTGGTCAGCACTTCTGCCAGAGACTTCGGTCCATGCGGCGAGAGTGCTGGATGTGGGCGTGCTGTGAGGCGCTTCTGGCACGGCTCGCGCTTACCTCATGAGAGTCCGGCTTGTGCCCGAAGAGTCGGCCACTAATCCGGCGTCATACGCGCGACGACGTTATGACAATGCAGCCACTTCCCGGGGCACTGATCGAATGGGTGATCCTGTAGTCGTTCGATTCAACGTTCTGGTCCCAAAGGAATCCGAGGTGTTCGGCTATGTATAAGAGGACTTCGTTCATGTGGACTTCTTCGGCGTGCGGACGTGTGCTCGGACGTGCGATGCTGCGCTGAAGGCCGTAGAGTCCAACTTGTTGCCATCCCTAGCGGCTGGAGCCGCGACAACTTCTGTACGCGGTGGGTGATTCATCGATGCCATCATGAAAGACAACGGACATCTTGGCCTCCGGTGACACCCGCGTTTTAATGCACAAGCGTGACATCGCAGAACACGGCACCGGGAGCCCACTCCTCCCAAAGAATATCAATGACCGCAATCAGTGTGGTCGCTGTGCTGCTGCGCTCGGCGATGAACAAGATCTGCCGGTCGAACTCGCATAGCGCCCTCACTAGTTCCCAACTCGGCGCTGTGTGCATTCGTATGACGCCGAGATGTGGTTCGCTGCCGCATAGCACATCGTATCCGTCAATGGTGCCTGCACTGTGATGCTGACATTTCAAATGATCTATTACGCGAAGGCAGGCATCTTCCAGCGGCAGGTTGCGCAGCCACGTCGAGTTCGCCGTGGAGATTACGGGATGCTTATTCGGACTAGTCGAATGGCGAGGCAGAGGATCTGTCGCGCTGGTCGAGATCGGGTTGGCGTCGTCGCATGGTTGAGGAGTCTCACCACTGGGTAAGCCGCAGTGGTCTGCACCGCGTGGATTCGAGGAGGGGCTGAGAACCTGCTCTGAGCGCGCGCGAGCATCGAGCTGTCGAATGGTTTCGGCGAACTGCTCCGATAGCGAGTGAGCGGTGCTCTCTGTGCCTGAAGTGAGAAGCACATTCTCGACGCTGGGACAGCCCGGCGCCGCAAACCGCTTGAGGATGGCGCGCAGTTCTTCCCGGAAGGGGGCGACCCGGCGCTCAGCGATGAGGAACTCGATACGCTGCTTGCGTTCTTGGGGATCCATATCTCTGCTCATAAGAGTGCTTTCTTCATCGGCTGTGATTCATTCTTTCACGGTGCAACACGATGAGTGCACGGTGCAACACGATGAGCACACCATGCCGCGAGGTTTCGGATCAGGTGCACTCCGCTTTGCGCGAAGGGTGGAGGGACGGCTAGAAGTCGTGCCTGGCGCTGCGCTTGAATAGTGGATGATGAAGCTGAAGTATGCGAATAGTCCTTTGGGCGTGCCGCGAGCGACGCCACGTGTGCCGCGGCGTTTCCGCCTGTTGGCGGCTTTGACCGGCCTGGCGCTCGCGCTCGGGGTGCTCAGCGCATGTAGCAACGATGGCACCACCCCCTCCGGACCGCAGGATCCGAGCGTATCCGGTTCCGGGGCTCCAAGCGTGGGAGCGGAGACGCCGTCGGACAACGCGGCGGATTCAAGCACACCGGTGGATGCTTCAGATGGCTCCTACAAGGTGAGCACGCGCGAGATCACCGTCCCCATTGGTGACCAGTCGATTTACGGTGTCGCCTATCTGCCCGATACGGACACCCCGGTTCCTCTTGTCATCATTTCTCATGGGCTGGGGATCACGCATGAGTCGGTCGGTGAATATGCGCGTTTCCTCGCCAGCCACGGCATCGCCGCCTATACCCCGGACTTTCGTGGCGGTAGCACCATGAGCCGCAGCGACGGCGAGACCACCGAGATGAGCGTGATGACGGAGGCCGACGACATCGAGGCCATTATGGCCGCCGCCACCGGATGGGAGTTCTTTGACCAGGAGAATCTCTACCTGATGGGGGAGAGCCAGGGCGGGGCGGCCTCCGGCGTCGTTGCCGCGCGGCGGCCCGACGACGTCGACAAGCTTGTGCTTCTTTATCCCGCGTTCGTCATCCCCGACGTCGTGCGTGAGAGTTATCCGTCTCGCAGTGACCTGCCCGAAACCTTCTCTATGTTCGGGTGGATGACCTTGGGGCGTGTCTACGGCGAAGACGTGTGGGATTGGGACTTTGAGGCGGATGCGCGCAGCTATCCGAATCCGGTGCTCATCATCCAGGGGACTGCTGACGTGGTGGTACCACCCGCCTATGCCGAGCGCGCCGACGCCGCCTACCCGGATTCACAGCTACACATGCTGGAGGGCGCCGGGCATGGTTTCTACGGGTCCGAGGAAGACACGGCCAAACAGTACGCGCTGGATTTCTTGCGGTAGGCGGGTACGACTCATCCCGCTGTTGGACGGGCAGGTATGCCGCCGCGATGCGAAGGACGTTGTCTAACCTTCGAGGTGGCACGCTACTTCCGCAACGCACCGGCGAGCAGTGTTCGAGCCGCCCACATCCCGGTAAAGGCCGCAGAATCTGACCACGGCCACGCCAGGGAGTCGCCGGCCAGAATGACGCGGCGCCCGTATGCATGGCTGCGATAAGCCGCGATGTGGGAAAGACGTCCGGGCGGGCTGGTTGGCATGGCGTACGGGATTCGGATCACCGCGTTGGTGGGCGCCGGGTTGGAGGGTGCCCTGTCGGAGGGCGTTGTGTTGGAGGGCGCCGGGTTGGAGTGCGCTGTGTTGGAGGGCGCGGCGTCGCCCGAATCGTCACCCACAAAGGCATCCCGGAGTGTCGGTTCCCACACCAAGAGACTGTGCCGCGCAGCGGCAATGATCTTCGCGTCTGATTGCGCGGCCAGTGCGCGCGCCTGCGAATCGGAGAACATGCAGGTGATGACATCGCGCGAACCACCGGAAGAACCGGAATCCGGGACGTGTCCGGCGCGGCTGGCCACACATAGTGCGGCGAATGGCCCGGTATCCGGGTGCGCGAGAACGCCGTAAGCTCCTTGCAATTCCGGACGGTCTACACGCCGCCCCAGTCCTAGGCCCACCAGCAAACCGCTGCTATAAGGTACCTGTGTCACGGCCGTTTCGTAGTGATCGAGCGCCATAATTCCGTCTGCGTGAGGTCCGGGGACGGCGACGACGACGGCGTCGGCCCGGTAGTCACCGCGATCCGTGCGAACAAGGACCTCCGATGCGGCCTGCGCTATTTCGGTAACGGTGACCCCGGTGTGTACCTCCAACCGAGCGGCGAGTGCATCAGTCAAGGTGGACAGACCGCCGCGGATGGTAAGGGTGTGCTGGCGCAGGCCGTGTTGCGCCATGGCCGCTACTGCTGCGGCAGAGCTCGCTTGTGTGTCTTGGAAGTAGAAGCCGTGGTAAGCGGGGCGCCATGCACGTTCCAACATGGCATGAAGCCCTAGTTCCTCTGCCCATTCGGTGGCCGGGACCGCGTCGAGCGCTAGCCAGTTCAAGGGATCGAATGTGCCGTTGCGGCGGTAGCGCGTGCCAAAACGTGCCAGTCCGGGAACCGCCGCGCCGGCGTCGCGCAGGGAGAGGATGTCGGCTCGCACCGCAGACGGCGGCAAGCTGGCTCGAAATGCTCGAATCTGGCCGTCAATGGCAATTGCGCTGCCGCTGCTGAGATGCTCCAACTTGAGATTCACGGCGGCGGCAAGCTTCGGGATAATCCGGTAGGCGTCGGTCACGAAATTGGCGCCTGCTTCCATCGTGCAACCGTTGACGGTAATGGAATGGAACCTGCCTCCGGGTCGCGCTGCTTTGTCTACAACGACGACGTCGATACCAGCGGACTGTAGCCGCCAGGCGGCGGTGAGGCCGCTGATTCCGGCGCCGACGACGATTGCCGTGCTGCTGCTACCAGAGGATCGACGCTGCGCCATTAACATCTCCGCGGGTAGTAAAGGCTCTGGCCATTTCTGCGTTGCCTGTGTCAAGCAAGAGGCTCGACCGGGGATCTAACAAGCCGACCGTATCGGAGACTCGACTACCGGTCAAGGCTCGATCATGAGTACTTTCAGGAGTAGCACACATTGTTGAGGGCTGGGCGGTTTCGGTGTGGGCGGTTTGCACGTCGGTGCGCTGGTGGAAGGGCAGGTTCCCGTCGTAGCAGGGCCGCTCGTGCATGCTGTTTCCTCCTAGTAGTGCACACCCGCTGAGTACCAGCAGGGCTGCTAGTAGTAGCCTGGTCAGATGTTCGATGGGTCGTCGTATGCGCATGGTGTTATACGGCTGTCCCGGCCACGACGTTGGCGAGTTGTTCTTGTGCGTGGCTGTTATTGACCAGGTAGCCGGAGTGCCCGGTGACAGTCGTGTTCGCATCTGAACCCCTCTGCACATAGTGATGACCGGAGGTGGATCAGTGCGACGGGGATGTGCTCGAGTCGCTGGTTTCGGGACGGCAGCCGGTCGTGTAGCTCAATGAGAGAGTTTTGCCGGAGGTGGATGTCATGACAGTGACGTAGCCGCCGTCCTCGGTGTTGAAGATGTTTACGAAGCCACGCTTTTCTTCGGAGATGTCGACTACCTCGGTGAATCCGAGTGGTTCCAGCTCTTCGATCACGATGTCTCGTAAGTGTGGGAAGTCCTCTATCGGAAGACCAAATGCCCGGCCCTGTGTCCGGAGGTCGTACTTTCCTTTGTCTGCGCCGTCCTCGCAGTATCCGAATCCGACCTCGTCGAGTGTCTCGATGTCGGTCCAGTTTTGTGGTCCGTATTCGGCATCGATGCGGTTGCGGACGCGTTGTAGGGCGCTGGTCAGCCCGGTGTGGGCGGTTTCCACGTCGGTGCGCTGGTAGAAGGGGAGGTTCCCATCATCAAAGGACCGCTCATACATGGTGTTTTCTCCGAGTAGTGCACACCCGCTGAGTACCAGCAGGGCTACTACTAGCAGCCCTGTCAGGCGTTTAACGAGTCTTCGTGCTGGCATGGTGTTATCCGGCTGTCCCGACCACGACGTTGGCGAGCTGCTCTTGTGCCTTACTGTTATTGACCAGGTAGCCGGAGTGCCCGGTAACCGTCGTGTTGGCGTCTTTTGGGTTCAGGTGGGTGAAGCCGTCATCGTAGTAGGGATCCTTACCCAGTGCGCCGCTGCCGGGCGGGACACCATCACTACCAGAGACAATCGCGTTGCCCCACCCCATCGGATCGTTGTCAAAGCGCAGCACGTAGCGGTTATCTTCGGGGACGTTCATGTCCCAGGATCCGTGGAATACTCCGGGGGAACCGAACACGGCATACCCGTCCACCACACCCGGCCGGGCCTGCGCCACACCGTAACTCGAGGTGGTTGACCCGTAGGAATGCCCGAGCACGGTCTGATACACCCCCGAGCCTTGGCCGTCCACGTTGCGGGAGTCCTCAATGCCCTCCACGAACGCGGCCAGCGAGTCTCCACCGGTCTCCGCCCGGCCAAGACCTGCCGCAGCCGGCACATCCGGTGGAGCGTCATACCCCATCCACGCCACCGTCGCAACAGACTCACCGTCTGTATTTCCATTGGCGATCCTTCGCAGATTCTGCATGTCCTTCGTCAGTCCGGGCATGTCTTCGACGGTGGTGGTCATGCCGGGGACGTAGGTGGCGACATAGTCGGCGGTGTCCACGTTGCCGACCGCGATGGCGGCGTGGGTCAGTTCGTTGCCCGGGCCGCCGGTGGCGGGTTCATAGAGCAAAAGCTGAGTGTGGCTACCCTGCGCGAGGGCGTCTTTGATGGACAGTATGTCGTCGCGTTGGCGTTCCAACTCTTGGAGTTCGGTCACGAGCGCCGGATCCTGGTAGGAAATATTATCGCTGGGCTCCCCTGGCTTTGGTTCCTTGTAGTTGAGCTGTCCCTCCAATTCTGCAATACGCTGCTCGACGGCGGTCAGGTCCTCGTCTAGGTTGTGCTGGTTGGCTTCATTGCGTGCCCAGGCATCAATACCATCCAGGTTGCCCAACTGGCGTGGATACTCCCGGATCATGCGCTGGCGTTCCTCGTCGGTGAGTGCGTCCCACCATGCCGCCACCTCCTGCGTGGAGGCGCCCACTGGTGGGGAATCCGCCAGGCCTGGCGTGTCCGAGAGGTCCTCCACCTGGGAGGCCTTGCCCTGGCCCACCGCATCGAACACCGCCTTCAACGCCGCATCCACGTCTGCTGCCTTGTCTAACGCGTCGCGTACATTTCTCTGCGCGCCATTCAGGGCCGCCTCGCGTTCTAGTTTCTCGTCAATATCCAACCAACAAGCCGGAGTCGGATCACTCACGTTCCCGGACGCCGATATGTCGAAACCAAAGAAACCTGCCCGTGACAGGGCCTCGCTCACCGAGAGGCGTACTTCGGCCACGCCGTGCTGGGCGGTGGATAGCCCGCTGATCAGGTCACCGATTAAGCCGAGGACTAGTTCGGATGAGTCTTCTAAACTATCGCGTCGTTCTTGTGCGGCGGTTGCTCCGGCACCTGACCAGCCGGAAGTGACGTCAATGCTCTGGATGTACTCGCCGACGGTGTAGGCGCGTTTGCGGATTCGGATTAACGCATCTATCGCCAGGTCTAACGCGTCCTCTTTCCATCCCAGCACGTCTTCCCAGATCACGACCACACCACCTTGTCTTATTCGTTGACCAGTGCGTCGAAAGCCGTGAAGTCCACGTCGGTGCGCTGGTCGGTTGCCGTATACGAGGCCAGTGCTCCGTTCAGTGCGTCCTGATACCCGCCCAAGGCCTCCGAGAGCTTCCCGGCCGTCGCGTCCACCGACCCGGCCACAACCGACGCCGAGCCTGCAGCATTCCCACCCGGCATGGCTGACCCCACAGCGTCCAGCACGTCACCAAGCCTGACCGTCACCGCCTCATCCCGCGCGTTCCCCGCCACCGAAGCCGCTTGCTTCAAACTAGACAGATCCACCACCAACTCCAACACGTCTTGCTCCTTTGCCGTCGTAAGACTGCTGTCATTATCCGAAACCGTGGCCCTGCCCCAGCACCGGCAGTACTTCAACTCGTGAAGCTCGTACCACCGATGAAACAGGAGCCGTTCCACGGCAATTATCGTTAGCGTAGGCCGTGTACGGTTCTCGTGCAAGTGTTGCGATACAGGTGCACTGGCGAGCATCAGGTGTGCCGGGGCGACGATTCCTGCGGGTTTTTCCCTCCAGCACAGCCATAGGCGCTGGAAGTGGTGCGAACATGGGACGGCTGCCGTTGGCGTAGGTGCTTCCGCTAACGTTTGGGCTCTGGCAGAATTGAGGTAGGGATCACCATATCCCGACTTCGATAACTGACAAACTTCCCACAAGGAGGACTCAATCATGGCCTATACCGTATTTCGCAAGATACTCAGAATAAGCGGCGCGATGGTAGCAAGCGCAAGCGCCGCATATGGAGTCTGGGTCGCAATATTCTATGAAGGGGTTATCCCCGCTCTCTTGCCCTTTGCCGCCGTCGCCACCGTCGGCGCGGTGCTTGCCGCATGGGGTGCCGTGCAGGCCAACAGAACGACGCTTGCTGCGGGAATGGCGATGCAGATTCTCAGCCCGACGGGCGCCGCTTGGATACTCTCTTTGCTCATAGGGCTTATCGGAATAGGTTTGTTGGTCGGAGGACCGCTCTTGCCCAGCGGAACCAGCCGGGCGCAGCACGACTCTACTGATCCGGTGCTCTATTACGGAATGCGGGGGAGTCATATTTGATTGAACTCAGGGACATCACCGAGGAGAACTTTCCCGCCGTCGTCGCGATGAAGCGTCCTGAGGGAGAGAATTACGTTGCTGCAAATGCGTACTCGCTTGCGCAGGCGTGGCTGTATCGCGACAACGGCGACGTGTTCCCCTACGCGATCTACGATGGCGAAACTCCAGTGGGATTCCTGCTGCTCGACGAGGATACGTCTGAGCGGACGCTGCGCATCTGGCGGATCATGTTTCCGGAAGAGCACGCGTGCAAGGGGTATGGAAGTGCGGCGATACGCCTGGTTCTGGAGCGGGCGCGGCGAATGACGGACAAGTTCGACGTCGTTGCCTGCGACTGCGATCCTTCGCACACGCGGGCGCGGCATGTGTACGAGAAGCTGGGTTTTGTTGCCACCGGCCAGATCAATCATGGCTCGGATGAGCTGGTGTACCGGCTGACTGCTTCCGCTTGAGCAGGGGCTTCGCATCGGCGTCGAGCAATAGTGGCGCGACGGCGGCCGCGAGTATAAGCGTCGTCGCCCGATTCTTCGTGAAGTCCTCAAGAAAGGAGGCCGTCCTAGATGCCAGGATTCCTGCCATGCTCGCGGAGGAAGACCGTGGCTATGTCGAAGTTATTCCGGTCGATTGGAGGCACTCCCACTCGCATCTGTGGCGTCGTCCGGGCCGACGACCCGTCCATCCTCCAAATTAACCAATAAGACCCCGCTGTTCGGCTCGTGCTTCGGCGTGCACGCGATCCAGCCCTCGTCCGCTTTCCTCGCGACGTCGAATCCGTCGAGCGCTAGGCGCTGGGTGGCCCAAGCGACACCGGTTGAAGATATTGCCACAATGTTCAAGTCAGTAATGAGCAGTAGTAGCTGCGGGTCCGGTACTTCTAGCACGTCGACGACGTCGTGGCGCGCCTGCGCAACCTCTGTGAATGATTTCGGATCGCGCACATCACCGAGGAAGGCCGTACCACGGGCGACGATGCAGGCGATCCACGGGTGCGGCGAGGGGTACGCGCCGCTGCAGGTAGGTATCCCCGGTGTTGGGGAGTGGATGCCGAGAGTGTATGAGGCATGGTCTGGCCTGGGTGCGTCACCTGGTTCCACCAGATAGGTCTCCATATAGGAACCGAAATCTTTGCCGAGCTCGTAGTCGGGTTGTCCTCCGGGAGGCAGGTCAACGACGCCAAGACGATACCTGCAAGAGAAGGTGTGAAACTCTGTTGGCATTCAGTGCCCACCGCTCTGGTTCAAGTGTTCCGCTAGATAGCGCCCCGTAATCGATGCCGGATCGGATGCGATCTGCTCCGGCGTGCCACTGGCGACCACACGGCCACCCGCCTCGCCGCCACCCGGCCCCATATCGATGACCCAGTCGGCATTAGCGATCATATCCAGGTCATGCTCGATCACCACCACACTCGCCCCCTGCTGCACGAGGCGATCCAGCACGCCCAGCAGCACGCGCACATCCAGCGGATGCAGGCCAATACTCGGCTCGTCGAGCACGAAAACCGTGCCGTGCTGGTCGCGCCCCAGGTCTGCAGATAGCTTTAGCCGCTGTGCCTCGCCCCCGGAGAGGGCCGTCGTCGCCTCGCCAAGGGTGAGGTAGCCGAGCCCAAGTTCGGCGAGCAAATGCAAGTGACGACGCACTTTCGGCAAATCCGCGCACGCTTCCTCCGCTTGTTCGACGGTGAGCGCCAGTACATCGGGCAGGGACAGGGCGTCGTCGTCGGACCCACCGCGCGGAACCCGGCGGATCGCGCGAGCCTGCTCGCCATAACGAGACCCGCCGCATTCGGTGCAGACAATATCGACGTCGGGCAGGAACTGGACGTCGAGGACGATCTGCCCGGTGCCGTCGCAGTGCGCGCAGCGCAGCGAGCCGGTGTTGTAGGAGAAGTCCCCGGCTTTCAGTCCGGTCTCTCGCGCCTGCGGGATGCGCGCGTACACGCGGCGCAGCTCATCCATGACTCCGGAATATGTGGCAACCGTGGAACGGACATTGCTGCCGATAGGCGAGGAGTCGACGACGACTACACGCTGCGCCTCGCCGGTGCTGATCGATGTGGCGGGTCTGGGCAGTGGCGCACTGTCGGCAAGCGAGCGTAGCGCCGGCACCAGGGATTCCAATACCAGAGTCGTTTTCCCGGAGCCGGATACTCCGGTGACGGTGGTGAGCCGCTGTTCGGGGATGGCGACGTCCAGGGCATGGACCGTGTGGATCGGGGCGGTTTCCAAACGTATGGTGCCATGTTCGAATATCTCTGCGGAATCGGCCGTCTTCCGGCTATGAACGTCAGCCTGCCCGGTGATGAACGGCGCGATGCCGCTGGCAGGGTTTGTGATCGCGTCCGAAAGAGGCGCGTTGATGACGATGTTGCCGCCGGCTTGCCCCGATCCGGGGCCTATTTCTATGAGCCAATCCGCTTCCCGCAACAAAGCGACGTCATGGTCGACGACGAGCACGGAGTTGCCATCTGCCAGCAGGTCGCGCACCACGCCGGTCAGGCCGGTGAGATTGGCCGGATGCAGGCCGATACTCGGTTCGTCGAGAACGTAGAGGACTCCGGTGGTGCGGTTGCGTACGGCGCGAGCCAGCTGGACGCGCTGGCGTTCTCCGGTGGACAGCGTTGCCGAGGCGCGATCCAGGCTCAGGTATCCGAGCCCCAGATCGAGTAGACGGCGTGCGGTCACAGTCAGCTCGTCGACGATCTGCCGTGCCATTGCTACCAGATCATCCGGCATGGTGGCCGGAATGCCCGCTACCCATTCCAGCAGATCGGCCAGCGGCAACATGCATGCTTCGTCCAGTCCGATTCCGCGCACTGTTGTGGAGCGGGCAAGCTCTGAGAGACGGGTGCCGTGACACTCGGGGCAGTCGGCCTCGTGCAGGAATTTCTCCACGCGCTTCATACCCTTCTCATCCTTCACCTTGGAGAGGGCGTTCTCCACGGTATGAACCGCGCTGTAGTAAGTAAAGTCCATCTCGGTGGCGATATTGGACTTTTCGTTCACGTAGAAGATGTGTTTCTTCTCCGCGGGGCCGTGGAAGACGATCTCCCGCTCATCGGGCGTGAGCTCGCGGAAGGGCACGTTTGTGCGCACACCCATCTCACGGGCGAGATCTTTCATGAGCGACCACATGAGGTTTTGCCACGGGGCGACGGCGCCCTCATCGATGGAGAGTGACTCGTTGGGTACCAAGGTGGATTCGTCCACCGTGCGCACGATTCCGGTTCCCTCGCAGCGGGGGCAGGCGCCTTCGGAGTTGAAGGCGAAGGATTCCGCGCTGGGTGGAGTGAATTCGACGCCGCAGGTGGTGCAGTGCAAGGCGAGATCGAGGGCGACGTCGATGGTGGGCGGGTTTTCGTGGCCGTTGGGGCACATGTGGTGACCGAGCCGGGAGTAGGCCAGGCGTAGCGAGTTCAGCACCTCGGTGGAGGTGCCGAAGGTGGAGCGCACCCCGGGAACGGGCGGACGTTGATGCAAGGCGAGAGCCGCCGGGACGTGGAGGACCTCGTCCACATCCGGGCGCGCAGCCTGAGTGAGGCGCCGTCGCGTGTAAGTGGAGAGCGATTCCAGGTAACGCCGGGCGCCCTCGGCGTAGAGCACGCCAAGCGCCAGTGAGGACTTGCCCGAGCCGGATACGCCGGCAACCGTGACTAGTTTCCCCAGCGGTACCTCGACGTCCAGGTTCTTCAGGTTATGGACCCGTGCGCCGCGCACGCTGATGGTGGAGGGCGGGGGAGTTTCTGACATGACGTTTCTTTCTCATGCGGCTATGGCGCATGTTCATGCGCCCATGGGGCGTGCAGAGTGACGTTTCCTCACGCGCCACCGTAGAGTCTACGACCGCTGCTGCGATGGCGGTAGCTTCGCACGTTCCATCGCCAGGTTTACCGTTGTCGCCGTGCGGGGGGAGATGCCGGTCTGACTCAGGTTCGGCTGGCCGAGCGTGCCGGTTTGCGGACCCGGCGGCGCGTCAATGATGAAGCCGCTGCTTCTATAGCACTTGTGCTATAGAATGTGGTTGTGAGGCGTTTTGACACGGGCGCTGCCCCTCAGATCATCCGAGCCGCGCGGCGTGATGCCGGTCTGACTCAAGCTCGGTTGGCTGAGCGTGCCGGTTTGCGGCAGCCGAGCCTGGCGCAGATGGAGTCAGGTAAGCGCCCGGTATCTGACGAGATGCTAGAACGCATCTTGCGCGCAGCTGACTACCGCCCGTCAATTCCGCTTGCCACCCATGCTGATGAAATCATCGCTCGTGCCCGAGTGTACGGACTGTCTAACCTCCGTGTTTTCGGTTCGGCACTGCGTGGCGAAGACACCTATGATTCTGACATTGACCTGTTTGTCACGCCCGCGCCCAGTACCGACCTCTTCGATCTTGCCCGATTCGTTGCCGAGGTCGAGGCGCTCACGGGATTCCCAGTCGAGGCAGTGGCTGACACGAATGTCCCCGAGGTACTGAAGGACGCCCTCCGCGAGGCGGTGCCGTTATGAGTGGCGACGGAGAGGTCCGGCGGTTCGCCCCGCGCCAACGTCGCGCGGCCGGAGCCAGCCATGACCGTGAGAACCTGATGCGGGAGTTACAGGCGATCCGCCGACGTGTGCAGGCAGTTGCGGCAACCTCGCGGGATGCGTTTCATGACGGCTCGGACGCTTATGACATTGCATCCATGGTGATCATTCGTTTAGCGGCACTCTTCGAGCGCCCTGAATTCGCGTCGTATTTGACGGACGTCACCCGCGAGGAGCGTCAAGCGATCAGCACTACGCGGAATATCGCTGCCCACACGGGCTACCGGTCTATGAATGATGACCTGTTCTGGCTTGCAGTGACGCACCGCGTGCCGCGAATTCTGGAGCGACTGATGGAGGAAGATGGCGCGGCCGGGAGACGTTAACCGATGGGCTTGGCCGTGCGTCCCCAAGCTTTTCAAGATTCTCAGTTGAATCGGCATGCGGCATAGAAGTGCGGAGAGGGTGTAGAGCTTCCGGTCTGAGCTTTAGATGGTTAATACGTGAGGGGTGTGGAAGGAGGGGCGCGTCAAAGGGGACGGCCACACAGCGGTGGCTTTTGTGGGAACTGTCTCTGGGTAACTCGGGTGGGCTGCGCCTATTTGGTCGCTTCGCCAATGTTCCGGAGGCGGGCAACGCACGCCTGCCCCAATGCACTGCCAAGGAAGTTGAGTAACGCAGGTACCGCCTCCGCCTCGTTGGTGCGGCGATGGATTGTGAGCATGCCGCCAATGACGAAGTTCAGAGCGATCTCGTCATCCGCGCTCAGCGCGGCGGTATGGCCCTCTTCGTCGTGCGACCACGCCGCCACGAGGAATTGCTCCAGGAGAGGCGTCAGAGCGGTACCGTTGCGGCTGGCAAGAAGGCGGACACGGCGAAGGCGTTCTTCGCCGTCGTCGGTGGATAAAGTACGTGAAGCTACCGTTCGGGGCGGCTCTTCAGTAAGGAAAGCCTGCTTGATGTTGTGGAGTGGCAGGTCGGCCACTGCGCTTTCCGCGAGGTCGTCCAAGCTTGTGAAATGGTAGTAAAAGGAGTTCTTGTTCATCTCTGCTGCGGCGACGACGTCGCGCACGGACATCCGTTCGTACGGCTTGCGTGCGAGTACCTGCCAGAATGCGTTGATGAAGCGCTCTGGGCCGTGCGGGTCTCCCGGTGCGTAGCGTGGTCGCCCCATATCTCTCCTAAATTAGCCACTTCGGGTGAATTGTGGCCGTTTAAATTAGCCACTGTGGCCTATATTCTACATGTGTCAACGCCGGAACCTGGGAATATCACCGCAGGTCGGCTCCGCGACCACAGCTATCCGCTGTGCAGTGTTTTGTAAGGAGTTGCTATGAGCGCCGTTGCCGAGAGGTTAGGAAAGCGCCGTTTCGTTTTGCCAACGCTTGCCGCGTTGTTACTCGGATGTGTCCTTTCGCTTGTTTTCTACCCCATGACCCATATGGAGCCGCGGGATCTCCCCTTTGCCGTCCTCAATCTTGACGAGGGGGCAACTGCTCCCACTGGCGAAGTCAACGCCGGGCAGCAGATGGTGCAGGGGCTCGTGAACGCGCCAAATGAGGCGATTGAGTGGACCATCGTCGACTCGCAGGCAGAACTCGACGCCGCCATGGAGAACAATGAGTACTACGGCGCCGTGGTGATTCCGGCAGATTTCACGGTTAAGCAGTTGGAGGCCGCAGGCGGGGGAGGAGCTGCCAGTGTCCAGGTGCTTATCGATAATGCTAAGAGCCCGCTGGTGGCCACGCAGATGAGTGCGAGTATCCCATCCCTATTTGGCGAGCAGGGGATCGAGGCTCAGGTACAGGTACTTCACGCCGGGGCATCAACCGCGAATACGAACCCATTGCTCAGCCAACAACTTGCAGTCATGCCGCTGGTGATGCTCTCGCTCGTGGCATCGGTCATCGTGGCGTTCATTGTGGCACCGGTCAAAGGGACTGTGGGAGCTGAGCGCCGTCGGCAGGTGGCGGTGCAACTAGCTACGCTGCTGGTTACTTCGGCGGTGATCGGGTTGACGGTCTGGGTCATTGTGACGGCAGTGGGCGGATTTAGCCTATCGGCTGCGGGAATCGTGTTCTTCTGGCTGGCGAGCGCAGCCATTATGACTTTGCTTGTGGGGGCCTTTGACATACTGGTGCTTCTTGGTGTGCTTGTAGCCCTGTGTCTCTTCGCGTTGGGAATGCCATGTGGTGCGTTGCCCGTGGAGATGATGCCCTCCTTCTGGCAGAGCTGGGTGTATCCGTGGGCGCCGCAGCATTTCATTGGCAACGGCCTGCGTGATATCGCTTATGTGGGTGCGGGTGCGTGGCCGTCGGGTGCTACGCAGCTGGCCGTGATCTGCTGTGTTGGTCTCGCACTGCTTGTTGCGGCGGCGTTTATGAGCCGAGGCGAGCGGAATGCCGATGGTGCGGCGTCTGAGGGCAATGGTGCGGTAGTGGAGCGTAATGGCACGGCGTCTGGGGACAATGGCGCGGTATCGGAGCGTATCCACGAACAGGCGCTGGCAGCGGAGAGTGGGCAAGCGTTTGATGCGTAACCGACTGCCCGACTCATAACACACGTTTGGCCCGGTGGCAGGCTTTGAGAGCCGACCACCGGGCCATCAATTTACGTGCAATTGCGCTATCGTTGGCGCAGCCGCTACACGATGGTAATGCCGCCGTCGACGGTCACAAACTGGCCTTGTACGTAACTGCAAGCATCGGAGGAGAAGAAGAGGATTGGGCCGTTGAGTTCTCCGGAGGCGCCGGGACGACTGGCGGGGTTCTGCGCGTTGTATGCGGCAAGAAACTCCTGTGACTTGAAAAGCGTCTCCGCCGTCATTTCGGAGGAGAATAGGCCGGGGCCTAGGGCGTTGACCGTGATGCCGTAGCGTGCATAGGACGCGGCCATGCCTTTGGTCAGGCCGATGACGGCCGCCTTCGAGGCATTGTAGGAATGGCGGATGAACACGTCTGCCTTATCTGCGATCACGGCGTTCACCGAGGCAATATTGATAACGCGGCCGTATCCTGCTTCCTTCATACGTGGCAGAACATACTTGGAGACGTGTGCGATGCCTTTAACGTTGGTGTTCAGCGCTTTGTCCCAGTCCTCGTCGCTCAAGGTCTCGACGCCGCCACGCACCGCCACTCCGGCATTATTGAGCAGAATGTCGATGGTTGGGAACTGTGCGGCGACCACGTCGATCGCATCCTTGCAGCTAGCCTCGTCGGTCACGTCGCAGCCGACGGCGAGAACGGAAACTCCTTGGTCTTCGAGTTCGGTTTTCAAGGTCTCCAGGCGATCCACCCTGCGTGCGAGCAGTGCGACGTTGGCTCCCGCGGCGGCGTAGGCACGGGCGGCGTCGGCGCCGAGCCCAGAACTCGCTCCGACGACGACGGCGTTCTTACCTTCGATATTGAACGGGTTGGTCATTGATGGCTCCTTTGCTTGAGTCGCGCTGTGGAATGCCGTTCCACGACTGTTGGCAATGCGTGATATGTAAGCGTTCTGCGGTCCCTCGGTGAACGAGCTGGTCCGCAGGGTTCTGATCGTAGATGTAGCTGAGCCGTATTGGTTCTGGAATCAAGGATACAATGCGGAGGCCCGTGGTGGGCGCGTATGGCGTCCGCTGCCCGCGCAACATCATCGCGCGGTGCAGTGTGGTATGCCCGTGCCGATTCTGTTCGACACCCCCGGCGTTCGTGGTGCGAATGTTCCTGCGTGAGTCAACTGGGTGTGCTCATTGCATCGCACAACCGCGGGGTGCGGCCTTCAATCTTGTCGTTCGTCGTCGCACGCAGCAGTGCATCGTACAACCGGGGTGTGGCCGCTACACCGCATAACTGCACGAAGTCGAGCGGGGCGGAACGACAAACGCGACTCGTAGAGCCTCGCCGTTGCATAGAGTACGCGGTAACATGGGGGCGTCCTTACAACGTGACTGTGTCGTGGCAGTGCCAATCGAAGGGAGCGTCGTCGAATGAGGAGCCGTTCCTACCTGTTGGAGCTGCGGTTGCGGTTGACGCTCCTTGCTCTCAATGCGGTGTTGTGGATCGCTGCGGCGGCAGCTTTATGGGCGTACTGGGGGAAATCGTGGAATGGGGTGTCTGGGTGCCTCTTCGTTCCGGCGGTCTATTTGGGTGGTGCTCTCGCCGCCGAGGGTTCTTATCTCGCGATACGCCGGGCGGAGGCGCGCCGTAATGCAGTGTGGGCGGCGTCGGCCCGGTCCTCGGCCGCAGTGACCGCGTTCAGTGCCGTACTCGATATCCTCTTCGCCGTCGTTTTTCCATATGCGGCATACGCCAGCGTTCTCCTTGCCCACGGAACGTTGCGCGGACTCAACGGGCGTCTTGTTGTACTGGTAGGAGTTTTCACCCTGCTTTACCTGACGCTTACCTACGTGATCGGCATGCTCACAGCGGCCATTGCACCAGGCAGGATCATCCCGCCTGCACTCGCCTTCACCCTTGGTCTTTTCCTTGGCTCTTATCTGGTCTCGAGTTCAGTTGAGATCAACAGCTGGTACGCCTTCCCATTGGACGCGTTCCTGTTGCTGTTGATTGTGGGTGTGCTCGCCGTCGGTGTGCTTATTGGCGTGCAGCATACATATGATTCCTCTGCCCGCAAAGCGCAGACGACAAGTATTGCAGGGATTGCGATGATCGTCGTCCTCGCCTGGTTTTTCGGCCCCATTGATATTGCGAGGACCGAGCGAGCGGATGGGGAGAACCATATCTGCGAGCAACAGGGGATAGACATGGTGTGCGTGTGGAAAGAGGACGCATACAAGCTTCCCAGTTTGAAGGAGCAGGCGCGCCGGTGGCGGCAGATCATCACCGGAACGCAGTACGATGCGCCACCCACCTTGTTCTTTGAACCGGCACTGCCGTTGGGTTCGTTGAATACAAGGTATGGGTATGAGGACAGTATCGTACTGCAGGCCACTGGTGGTAAGAACCCGAACTGGCAGGCGGGCTACGGCATGATTGAGAATGCTGCCTATTGGGAATGTCCGCAGCAAGACGAACGGGGCGCATCGACAGGCTACATGAATCTCAGCGGCATTATCGGCAACTACATATACGGTGACATCGACTATCGCGGCTACACGGTCGACAGCCCGGACGAAGACGAACGCCGATTTGCGCTGACCGAACGGTTAGCGGAGCTGCCCGAGGATGCCCAACTCGCCTGGCTGCGCCAGAAGATCGGCACCTATGCCGAAACCTGTGAGTTCGAGGTGGGGATGTAATGCGTGAGTTTTTGATGTTGACACTCTGTCGGCGGTGCACGTCGTCGTGCAGGATGGCCAATGAGCCGCGACTAACTGGATATGCCGCCATTTTGAAAGGCGGCGATCAATCAGGATACCGGGTAGTCCGCAAATCCTTGGATACGTGGCCATTGAGTGCCAGGAAGTGGAGTAAGAATGCCTGAGCGCATGTCAGAGGATTCGCAAGCGGTTGGCCCGCAGGAGCTGACCGGCGCGGCGGCACCGGGGGCTGCTGGCGCGCAGCAACCTGCTGACGCATATGGTGTGGTTGAACTGCCTACCGAGGAGCGGGCCATAGAAGTTCCGTTGACGGAAGTTGCGGCAGAGTCGGACTCCGTGCGAGTGCCACCAGCATATGCAGCGGGGCCGTCCCCAGCATTTGCGGTGCACGGGTTGTGTCAGGGCTACGGGAAACGCGAGGTGCTGCACGATCTCGGCTTCGATGTTCCCGGCAACGGGACAACGGGACTGCTCGGTCCTAACGGTGCTGGCAAGACGACTCTCCTGCGTACCCTGGTGACCCTACTCAAACCTCGTGCCGGTGAACTACGTTCCGGCGGTGTGGCTATAGATAGCCGAGCAGCTATCCGCGAGTTTCGTAGGAAGCTCGGCTACTTGCCACAGGGATTCTCCTACGACGAGGCTTTTTCGGCTCTCGATTTTGTCTCTTATGCGCTGTGGATGCGTGAGTACCCCTCGGCGAGAATCGCTGATGAGGCTCGAAACGCCCTTGCACGAGTGGACCTAGCGGACCGCGCCTCGAGCCGGATGCGGGAACTCTCCGGCGGTATGCGGCAGCGGGTGGGGATTGCCGCGGCTATAGCGGGCGAACCGTCGCTGATCGTGCTGGACGAGCCGACTGCCGGCCTTGACCCAGGGCAGCGCTTCGAGCTACGAGCCGTACTCAGCGATGTAGCCGCACGGTCGACGATCATCCTCTCCACCCACCTGATTGAAGACCTCGCTGCCATCGCTGATCATCTGATCGTTCTCAACGAGGGAAGAATCTCCTATGAGGGAACCGCGGAGATGCTGCGCGCGAAGGAGAGCCTATCTGTGGAGGGGCTAGAAGCTGTCTACCGAAGGCTACTGAACGGCGATTATGCGCGGTGAGGCGGATTGCTGCAGCGGAGGGTGGATGCTTGTGATGCTACAAGATGGGGTGGCGGGGATGCGACCGATGTCGGCGCCTTGCCACCTTTAGGTCACCAGGTGTGGCGTTTGCGGCTGTCTCTGGTGAAGGCCTGGTAATTGCGAGAGATGGGGTGGTGTGGATGTTGAGGTTAATGACGAAGAATCGGCGCATCCTGCAGGTGCTGATATGGAGCGCTGTACTCACGCTGGGATTCCTTCTGATCTTCCCGACGTCGTACGGCTTGCCGCCGGCGAACGGCGTGCGGGAGATAGCGCTGACCCGCGTGTTGCCGGTGTTCTTAGGCGTGTTGGCGGGAACCTGCACGGCGGGTAGAGGGCCAGGGATGGAGGATCTTGCCGGGCCACGCGCCAAACGCTGCCGCGCGCTGGTGCTAGCGGTGGTCTGTGCGGCGCAGCTGACGTGCCTGGCCTGCCTCATCGCCGTCGTGAATCTGCTTGCGATTGACGGGGCCATTGAAGCACGCGATGCCCTCGTATTCCTGGCGGGAACGCTGTTTTTCCAAGCGCTGTGCATTATTTCCGCCTACCTGTTCTCGGGGCCGGCGTACTGGGTGATTCCAATGTTGGCGTTTTTCAGCCAGGTGGCCTTTCCTTATCGGCGGTTCTTCGAGCCGAATCGGTGGACGGTGTTACTCACGAGTAACCCAGCCACGGTGGCGATGACGGTGGTGTTGGTGGTCATCGCTGGTGCGCTGGCGCTATCGACGCATCCGGGGATCGTGACCCGGGCACGGATGCACGCGCCGGTGCTCGTCTAGATGTGAGGTAGATGCGAGGCGGGCACAAACGACGCCGGCACAGATCTAGCATGGCCGTGGAGTGAAGCGGCGCTGGTGTCGGTTTGCGCTGGCGTCGGCGGGTCGGATCGACATGATGCGTGTGTAGATTGTCCAAATCCCGTCCAAATGGAAGGGAGCTGACCGGAGTGCTGGTCAAAATCCGCATGATTCCGCCACTCTCTAATATGAATCAATCCAGATTAGCGCCGTTTGGACGGGATTTGGACAGGGAGCATGGTCGAGGTGTGTGGCGCGGACCCGGAGTTGCGCGGCAGGCGCCGCAGATGGTGTGGTTACCGTGATTGCACGTGCGTGGAAGCTGTGCAGCGCGTCAGTGTCTAGCCGGTCAAGTGAGGGACCGGACTGCACGTGTGGGGAAGCTGCCCTAGCGTATCGGGACAGGTTGGCGGCGAAGCGGCCCCGGTTGCACGTGGGGGAAGTTGCAGTGGACTATTCGGTAGCGGCGACTATCCCCCAACCGTGATTGCCAGTGCCGGGAGGGAGGGCGTTCGGCGCTGGGGTTGCCTGCGTGAACGGCGTACGGATAGACCGCCCTAGCCCGACTGGCCGCTGGATGCGCCATGGCGCGGCCGCGATCATTTTGCGCGGGGTTGTTCTCTTGCGCTCGCTGGGAAGCTGTGCAATGCTTTGACTGAACATGTTCAGTGAACGTGTTCAGGTTGGAGGGTGTGATGCCGCGTCAGGCTGGAGGGCGCAATGTCGAGTCGTGCTGATTCACGTGCCGCAACCAGAAGAAAGGTTGTTGGTGAGGCGCGCGTTTTGTTTGAACAGAAGGGGTACGCCCGGACCACAGTTCGTGATATTGCCGCAGGTGCTGGTGTCAGCGTGGGGACTGTGATGTCGGTCGGCGATAAGGATGAGTTGCTCGTTGAGGCCTTCGAAGACCGCATCAGAGAGTTTCATGAAGAGCGGGCGGCAGGTGCGGAGGATACGCAAGAGGGCAGCGGTTCTCTGTCCGGGCAGGTTGGGCAGATTGGGCTGGGGAGCGGGTCTGCGTCCGCCGTCGATAGGAATGCTGCACTCGAAAAGCTACTAGCCACCGTCGGCCCCTTCATCGATCTCTTTGCCGAACACCAAGAAATGGCCCGGGCGTATGGGGCTGTCCTCCTCGTGGGGCGGCATGCGTCGCAGATCTTCGGAGAGTTACAGGAACTGCTCATCGGTGAGTTCGAGGCCGTATTTGCACGCTTGTTGCAGTGCCCGCCGGCGCAAGCCGAGCAGCTTGCGGTAGGTGCGTATCTCGCATACGTTGGCGCGCTGTTCGAATGGGCGGCGACGCCGGGTATGGACCGTGCTGCATTGCGTGCCAGACTTCGGGAGGGTTGGCAGGGCTTTATGGGCGTAATGCCGGGGAGGTGCGAGTCGTGATTCTGTTGCCGCACGTTCCTTGGCTCGTGATCGTACTGGCGGTGGTGCTGCTGGGCGATGCGGTTCTGTCGCTCCGACCGCCCACGTTCATGCAACGCTGCCTTGATGGTGTTGGCTTTCCCCGCCAATGGTGGTGGGTGTTGGTTGTCGTGAAGGTGACGGCGGCTATCGGACTCATCGTCGGGCTTTGGGTGCCGGGCGTGGCTGCCGCCGCGAATGTTGGGGCGCTTGCCTATTTCGGCTGTGCCGCAGCGGCCCACATCCGCGCTCGGTTTACGGGCAAAGAATTCTGGGTGAACTGCATGGGCATGTTATTGCTTGCGCCTATCGTCCTAGTAGTAGGCCTGGTGTGATGAGTGGGTCGTCCATATGCTCTGCGGACGATGTGCGTGCCTGACTTAGATCTTTAGCAACTCGAGCGGCTCCGTCGAGGACGGCAGCGAGTCTGTGCCTGGGACTCTACTTGCGGTGGGGAGAACGTGTGCCGCGTTGGGTGCCGCGGTTTGGAGGTCGCGTGATCTCACCGCGGGTGCCCTTGCTGGTCGGTGGGATCGGCAACGCCCTGCTCTACGTGATTACCGGCGGCACGACGGCGATTCTAGGAAGCCGTTGGCTGGGACTTGCGGAGGGCTGGATGCCAACCAGGGACATCGATATCAACCAGTGACTGGGCGATCGTCGTCGACAGACACTTAGTTCAATGGCGCCTACCAACGTCTGGCTGATTGGAGCTCGCCGATGCGATGAGATTGCTTTTCGCCAGCGGAAGTGACTCCGCAACGGCACGTGCCCACCTGTGCGTGTCGGATACAGCGGCCCAGTTGGAGTGGAGAAGGACCATAAGATCCTCGTGCAGCCGCTGAGCCGGCACCGCGCCGACGTCGTTCGCCAGACTGATCGCACCGCTGGCGTCACGCAAGACCTCGATTGCGATGCCCGCCGTTTCTCCCGCGGCGGCGCTCGCCAGCAGGCAGTTGTTCGTCATGGATACATCGCCCGGCCCGTCGGTCACCCCGCGTTATCCCTGCTATGCCGCCAATCTACACGCTGGCACGGCGCGCCAACATTGGGGCTAGTCACACTATCGTGCACACTATCCGAAATGAGACAAACATACCCCCAGAATCTAGCGAGATTCTGGGGGTATTACTTACGCGAACGAAAGAAAGCCGTCGTCGCATTGGTAGCAGGCGTAGCCGCCGATACCGGACAGGTCGAAGGCTTCGTGTACGCCCCGCGTCGATCCGCAGACATCGCAGCACGGCCCGGACCAGCGAGGAATGCGCTCCCCGCCCTCAAGGTAGGCGTACACCATTTCAGCGCCATCATCAACGCGGAACGGCTTACCAATCTTGCGGCAAACGCGGGTGGTGGTACTGCCGTCCTTCTTGTGGATGCTGATTTCCTTCCCTTCGGTGTGCATCAGCTCGCTATAACGTCCGTACGCTACCCATTCGCCGCTCTTGGTCTTGCGGTAGGTGGTCTGTGTCTTGCTCATTTTCTTTCCTTTGCTTGTGGGTTCGAGGCCTTCCCTCTCCCTGTACTTATAGTGTACAGCTTGGGCGAGCGGGAAGTCAACCCCTAAAACGTGGCGTGCGACACAAAAAGGCCCCGGCCATTTGGGCATCGTAGAGAGGCCTGGCCGGGGGACTATCAAGGCCAATCATACACGCGCCTACAATTCACCGCCCATCTCCTCAGCCAAACGCACATGCTCCTCAGCCCGGCGGAAAACCTGCGTCTCGCGCAGGTCAAACGCTGCCGCCAACTTATGCACATCGGAGACATAGAACGGGGAAGTGCCGCGCAGTAGGCGAAACACTCGCGTGCGGGATACGCCAGACCTCTCGGCTACCTGATCGTATGTGTATGAGTGCCGCTCCATCTCGGCGAGGAAAACGCGGGCCAGCGCGCTGTCTAGCGGCTCGGGTGAAATCGCTTGTCTCATAGAGATACCCTATACCTAGATAGGCACGCGCGTATAGCGGACGAAATACACGCGCCGCAGAGATTCGCCGCTATGAGTTGACAAAATTCCTATTTAGGCATACGCTGAACTCGTCCGATTCCTAGATAGGAATTTTGAGAGGAAATTCGATGGAAAAAGATCCACTGCTCAGAGCGGTAATCGTGGAGCTTCGCGCCGAGATGGCACGCCAAAAGATCAGCCAGCGCGAGGTCGCTAACCGCATCGGAGTAAGTGCTCAGTACCTATCCGAGCTACTCAACGGCACGAAGCGCCTACGGGCAGCCCTGCTACACAAAGCCGCTCAGACCCTCGGCCTCGACATGGAAACGCTCTACGCGCGGGCTGAGGCTGCGATGCGTGCCGCTGAGCGTGAGGCTGCGGCATGAGGTGGCTATCACTAGCGGAGGCTGCCGAGCGTGTGCCGTACTCCCGGCAGACCCTGGAGCGGGCCGCGCGGGCAACCGAGGAAGGGCCGGGACTACTACCACCACTACCAGCCCGGAAAACACGGGCCGGACGGTGGGTCATCACAGATGAGGAGCTAGACGAGTGGATGCGCTCGCAACTCGACTAATCAAGCAAAAGGAGAAAGTAAATGATTGAACGTATTTTCACGGGCCTTGCCTGGGTCACAGTGGCTGCCCTGGTCGCTGTCGGCATGGCCGCCTTGTACGAGTCGCAGGGAGACTGGCAGCTCGCGCTAGTGGGTGTTGCCTGCCTGGCCGCCGCCTTCGTCCCCGCCATTATCGCAGACCGGGAGGAGGCCCGATGAGCCAGTACGATCTACACCCCGATATCGTGGAGAAGGCGGTCGCCACCGGCCTAGTTGACTACTCGGACGCTGCCCGCCTAGCCGATTACATCTGCGTATATCCCGGCAATGATCCGGTGGTTACGGCGGGCGAATGCGGTGTTGCTATCGAGGCCGTCCGCGGAGTCTATGCCTGGCTGGGAATGGTGGGGGCGAGCCGACTCTCCCCACTCGCGCTTGCCCGCGCCACGTCGGACGGCCAGTGGGCCGAGCTGTCCCGTGAGGAGAAGCGGGCCTCGCTCCACGAGGCACGGCACTACCTCGCGTATCCCTGGGACATCTCCAGCCGCGAGGCGGAGCGGGCACTGCATATCGCCGCAGTCTACGGACCGGCGGAGGTGATCGCATGATGGAGGCGCAGATCATCCCCAACGCTGGCCTAATCGACGGCGCAACATGCCGCCAAGCCGACCCCGACCTGTGGTTTCCGCTCGACTCCGAGCTGGAGACCAGAGACCGGGCGCGGGAGCTGTGCCAGACCTGCCCCGTGTTTGGCGAGTGCGCCGCCTACACGGCGGCCCTGCGCGAGGTGTCGCCACGGCTGACTGTCGGCGTATGGGCCGGTATCTATTACCTGGACGACGGACGGCCCGGGAAGGTGTGCCCGACTTGCGGCAAATCGCTGTTCTTCCGCGTCAACCGTGATTTTTGCAAGTGGTGCGGCGGTGAGTTGCCCTGGACCGCCACGGCGAAAAAGAAGCGGCCCTTGCTCAGCCCCTGCACGTATTGCGGGCGGCTGATCCGCGCTCGCGGCGTCAAACCCGAGGACGTAGCGGAGGCCAACACGGTGAGCTACGGCGGGCCTGGCATGTGCGCCACCTGTTACAACCGGCGACGTCGCGGGCAGACCGCCGCCGACGAAGGGAGGATCGCGTGATCACGCCCGAGGATTTAGCCCGGCGAATGCTGGCTCGGCGCGGTGACCGGTTGGCCCGCGTCGGCGAATACACGACCGACACGTGGCCGCTCACATCGCCCGTACTGCGCCGCATCCATACGCGGGATGCTGAGGTCGTCCTCGGCGTCCTCGCGAACATGCCCAAGGCGACACCCGATGAGATAGGCCACGCCGCGTTTCAAGCGCTCAAAAAGCACCGGTCTACCCCACTAATTGGCCTCTCATTAGACGCAGTGTACGCCGTCTATCACGACGTGATGGACATGCTGGCAGTGCTCTGGGGCCTACCCGCGACGGTCAACCCGTTAGAGGGAGACCACCATGAGTGAGTACACGCCAGAGCTCCTCTGCGACGGCGATATCCGGCTCTATCACGGGGACTGCATCGACGTTATACGCAGTCTGCCCGCCTGTTCGGTGGATTCCGTGGTCACTGATCCGCCGTACGGTATCGATTTCGTGGGCGCTGCCTGGGACGGGGACACGATCCGCGCTGAGCATGGCACGTTCCAAGCCTGGACCACCGCGTGGGCGGGAGAGTGTTTGCGCGTCCTCAAACCCGGCGGGCACCTGTTAGCGTTCGGCTCGCCGCGCAGGTGGCACCGGCTCGCCGCAGGTATCGAGGAAGCCGGATTCGACATCCGCGATAGTATCGCCTGGCTACACGTGCAGGGATGGCCGAAACGCTTGGATATCGCGTATGCCATCGACCGGGGGCAGACTCTCTCCAGAGAGCAGATACTCAGATTTACGACCTGGCTGCGGTCTACCGGGATCACCGCAGCGCAGATCAACGAGGCGACCGGCACGCACATGGCGTCTCACTACTTATCTATCAAGTCACAGCCCGCCGTACCGCGCGCGAAAGAATTTGACCTGCTGCGCCCGCTGCTGCCCGAAGTGCCCGCTGAAATTGAGGAGCTGGTAGCGCAGCGGACTGGGACGACGCGAGAAGACCGCGAAACCGCGTACAAAGGGCGTGCAACCGAACTTCTTGGCAGATGGGAAACACTCGACTCGGGCACGCCCGTGCTGGGCGAAGCGAAGCAGTGGGAGGGCTGGGGCACCGCGTTAAAGCCCGCGTTCGAACCGGTTGTCGTCGCCCGCAAACCCCTAGAATCCACGGTCGCCGCCAGCGTCACTCAGTACGGGACCGGCGCGCTCAACATCCGGCGTTGTGAGACCGAAACGGGGGCGTATCCACCGAACGTGACCTGCGACCAGACGGCTGCCGGACAGATCACCGCCGAGTCCGGCGTACAGGTCGCGGACCACTGGCCCGTCTGGCGGCTCCACGCCAAAGCCGGACCCGACGAACGCCCCAAAGTGGGCGGGGTGGCGCATCCGACGGTGAAACCGGTTGGCCTCATGGCTTGGCTGGTACGCCTCATCACACCCTCTAACGGCCTGGTCCTGGAACCGTTCGCGGGATCCGGCACGACGGGGGAAGCGGCGCTCGCGGAGGGCATGCGCGCAATTCTGATAGAGCGCGAAGCAACGTACCTTCCGTTGATCCGCCAGCGCCTCGCTAGGCCGATTGACACAGTACTACCCCTAGGCGGTGTCGCATGACCTGGAGTGTGGTCAGGTGTGACGCGGAAACGGTGGCCCTGGAACTGGATGGCACCGAGTACCTGCTAGGCCCCGACGATGCATCCGAGATGGGGGCCGCGCTGATGGCCGCAGCAGAGGCAGACATGACAGACGCAGACGCCTACGACGCTGCCGAGCGTGCGTGGGAGATGAGGACAGACAGATGAGCACGAGAGATTTTAGGCCGGGCGTATATCCGGGGATTGATCCGGTCGAGTATCACGACCAGATTTTCGGCCCAGCGGGAGGCAGCGTGTCCAGCACGGACGCGAAAAACCTGCTAGTCGCCCCCGCCTACTACCAATACCACCACGGCCACCACCCGGCCCCGTCGCGGGCCATGGAGCTAGGCACGGCAATACATGCCGCCGTGCTCGGCGTCGGACAAGCCGACATGGCCACGATTGAGGGGAGCTGGCGGACGAAGGCAGCCCGCGAAGCGGTCGCCGCCGCACGCGAGGCGGGACAGATCCCACTCTCCCCGGACGAAGCCTGGGAGGTCCAATCAATCGCGGCGGCGGTGCGTGACCAATCGGCAGCCGCCGGACTATTGGACGGGCCGGGGATCGCCGAAGCATCGATCTACGCGCCAGACACGGCGACCGGAGTATGGATGCGTGGCAGGCCGGATTGGATAGCCGGGGACCTGACCAGCGACGAACCGGTAGTCATGGTGGACCTGAAAACCACCAGCGGGGACGCATCGCCGGATAGTTTCGCGCGTGAGGCGGCACGTTGGGACTACCCCTTGCAGGCCGCCTGGTATCGGAAAATCTGGCACCAGATTCACGGCTACACGCCGCGTTTCGTCCACGTCGTCGTGTCCAAGACCCCGCCCTACCTGGTAGGCGTCTACGAGCTAGACGACGAATATTTGACAGCCGGACTAGTACGCGCGCGGCGGGCACTCAACCGGTACACGGAATGCGTTCGCGCCGCGTCGTGGCCGGGCCACTCTCCCGACATCGAGCTTTTGGGGGCGCCTGCCTGGTACACCGCCGACGCAGGATTGGAGGTCTACTAATGGATCTTACGCAGACTATTGAGCCGCGCTCCGACCAGCTCAACGCCGACGACCTCATCTCCGGGCCGCGTGACGTGACCATTACCGGCGTCACGGCAGGTACCGCAGAGCAGCCCGTCAACATCGAGCTGGCTGAGTACCCCGGACGCCCCTACAAGCCCGCCAAAAGCATGCGCCGCGTTTTGGTGACGGCGTGGGGACCAGACTCAGACGCCTACACCGGTAGGCGTATGCGGCTCTACCGGGACCCGTCCGTCCGCTTCGGCAGGGATGAGGTTGGCGGCATCCGCATCTCCCACCTATCCGATATCGACGGACCGGTACAGCTCGCCCTGACGGTTACCCGTGGCAAGCGTGCCCGGTACGTCGTCGAGCCACTCCCCGGCACCGGTGGCGTGGCAGACGAAGCCATCGAGCAAGCGGCAACCGTCGAAGAGCTACGCGCACTATGGGCCACGGCAACACCAGACCAACAGGCACGCATCACCCAGCGCGCCACACAACTAACAGAGCAAGCGAAGGAACAACAGAAATGAGAACCTACCCCAACCTGGACGGTCCGGTCGCACGACGCAGCGACCCGGCCACATCCTGGGCCGCCGCGCAGTCCCTCACGGACGGGCATGTGCGCGGCTCCCAACAAGCCGTCCTATCCACACTCCGCCAATCCGGCCCGCTGACGGACCCCGAGATCATGGCCGCGATACACGCCGCCGGGGGCACCTGGTCAGACTCGAGGCTCCGCACCGCCCGCAAAGAACTCTGCGAACGCGGCCTCGTCCACCCCGAAGACACCAAGCGGGGCCTCACGGGCAGCCAGTTCACCCGCTGGGCCGCAACACCAACACAAGCCACGATCAAGGAGGCAGCATGACCACCGACGACGAACTGGCATACAAGTACTTCGGAGCACCCATCACAGACTGGGAAGCCCTCTGGGAGGCCATCTCGCTAAAACTCGCCGCATTCCCGCCACGCGGTACACGCTTAAAGGGGTACCAGACGCGCATGCTCGCGCGCGCATGCTTCGACCCTGGAACGCAATACGCATCATACGCCGCCGCTGATAATGCCGACGATAGAGACTGCGCCAGACGCTACGCAGATCACTGCCTCGATATCATCAACGCCGCCTACATCCTGCAATACACCGACCCGACCACTAAAGACCAGCTTATCGCGGTCGCCCGCGACTACTACGTGATGCGCTGGAACCGCCCCGATATTGACTGGGTACGCCTGCTAGACCGCGAAGGGCGCGGCCACCTGATAGACGCCACGGCCACCAAACCGGAGCACGACCCCGCCGAATCCGCAGGCATCGCCCTCGCCTGGATCGCTTCACTACTCGCACAAGACCGCATCCGCATCTCCCGCTACTACACGGCCCACGCAAAGGAGACAGCACGATGAGCCTAGTCCCGCGCGACAGCTGAAACCGTGGCCCTCTAGCACCCAACGACGAAGGAGACAACTAACCATGACCGCGATCATCCTCTGGCTAGCCCAAGCCGCCCTCATCATCCTACTAGCAGGCTGCTGCCTCGCCCTCGCCGCAATGGTCGGCCTCGGCATCTACCAGATCGGCAAATCACTCGCCGAATGGCGACACGACCGCAACCATAACCCCCACACACGATAAGGAGACCCACCATGACACATGTCCGCGTAACCTCGCAGGCCGAGCTCGACCACGTACTCGAGAGTGGCGAGTACTCATACGACGAGCATGAGATCATCATATGCTCTCCAGCTGATCAGCTGATCGTAGTCACCGACGACCGGGGCCTGGACCTGTACGCCAGCGGCTCGGCGACAGTCAGCGCCTACGGCTCGGCGACAGTCAGCGCCTACGGCTCGGCGACAGTCCGCGCCTACGACTCGGCGACAGTCAGCGCCTACGGCTCGGCGACAGTCAGCGCCAGCGGCTCGGCGACAGTCCGCGCCTACGACTCGGCGACAGTCAGCGCCTACGGCTCGGCGACAGTCAGCGCCAGCGGCTCGGCGACAGTCAGCGCCTACGACTCGGCGACAGTCCGCGCCAGCGGCTCGGCGACAGTCAGCGCCTACGACTCGGCGACAGTCAGCGCCAGCGGACTACTAGTAGTCACCCGCAAACTCTCCACTGCCGCCACCGTCACCGGCGGAGTTATCATCGACGTGACCGCATACGACGAGAGCAACGCCGCCGATTGGTGCGCACTCAACCAAGTACAGGGTGACGGCGAAACCGTCACCCTGTACAAGGCCCTGCCCGCCGACCTCACATCCGGCATACAGTATGCCCACCCCACCACGTGGCCCCTAGAGGGCGAGGTGGCCTGCGACGACTGGCAGCCAAACAACGGCTGCGGCGGCGGCCTGCACCTGTCCCCGACGCCCGCGCAGGCGCAGCACTACCTCGACAACGCCGATCTTTCGACCGCGCGGTTTTTGGAATGCCGCGTATCTCTCACTGATCTACACCCGATCCTGGACGGCGTAGCAAAAGCCAAAGCACCCCGCGTAACCGTCATCCGCGAAGTGGATATCGACGGCAACCCGATCAGCGAGGCAACCAAATGAGCACGCGCGCCACGCTACGCATGAGATACCCCATCACCGACTACGACGCCTACGTGACCGACCTCCGCGCCGAAGCCATCGACCGGACCATCGCCACCGCACGCGCCCACCGGCTAGGCGTCCTCTCATGGCAAGGCCGCCCCGCGATCACCACAGAGTACACGCCCGGCCAGCACATCGACGTGACCCTACACGTCACCAGCCCGACACCCCTACACGACCCCCTACTAATCGAGGAGCCAACACAATGACCTACTACACGCGCCACGTGTCCGCGTATCAGAGCATCGCCACGCAAGCCGCTAACATGCTCGCCCACCTACGCGACAACGGTCTCCTACGCGCCCACAGCCAGCGCACCGACTCCACCGGCGCAGACCTACTACCCCGCCAGCTCGACGCCACCGCCGAGCAGATATACGAGGACCTGGCCGACGAGTACCAGTGGGACTACGTAGCCGCAGAGGAGACGGGACACCCCATCGCACCCTGGGAGCATGTCAGCATCCCCACCCGGCACTGCTGCCAGCTCATAGCAGCCCTCCAATGGGCAGTCCAAATCCACTTCGACCAGCAACAGCAAGCAGGACAGGAGATCAACTGATGAACTACAGTCTGGCAATCCCGATCCCCGCATCCGTCTGGCTCTCCGCCAACGACCGCCGCCACTACATGGACAGGGCGCGGCGCACCGCGCAGCTCCGCGTCCTCGGCGACTACGCGGCCCGCACCACACGCTACCGGCCCACCCGATGGCCTGTCCACGTGACCGCCACCATCGCCTACCCGGCCCGCGTCGGCAGAGCAGACCCCGCCAACGCCGCCCCCACCGTCAAAGCCCTCATCGACGGCATGACCGGCCACCTATGGCCCGACGACGACTCCGCCCATATCGACGCGATCACATACAGGCGAGACCCCGACCCCGCGACCGTGCCGGGTACACACCAGATCACAATCACGATAACCGAACCGGACTAAACCAACCGGCACCATATCACAAGAAAAGAGGAAGGTTGCCATGGGATCACGGAGGGGAGACAGGCGCGCGTATACGCCGCTGGATGTCGCCTACCTCGCTAACCCGAAGTGGGTGCGCGTCGCCGAATTGTTGCGCGAAGCGGATGCAACTTGCAATGCAAAGTGCAATGCAAACTGCCATGCAAAGTGTGTGCACATTGCGCTGCACGACGCGCAAATCGCGCACCTCGGATCCATCCTCTACAGCGCGCAAAACAAGACCGACGGCGTCTTCCCCGTCGCCGCAATCAAAGCTCTTTACAACATTCACAGTGAGGCGGCAATTACAGCCCTTTTCGACGTGGGAATGTGGATCAACCTTCCCGGTGGAATGGCGGAAATCCGCGACTTTCTGGAACACAACACGTCACGCGCGGAAGCCGCCGCCACATCAGAAAAGCGTCGTAACGCCGCAGCCAAACGCTGGAAGGAAGCTGAAAACGACGATGCAAAGTGCAATGCAAACTGCCATGCAAATAGCAGGGATAGTAAGAGTAAGAGTGAGAGTAAGAGTAATAACCCCTCTGTGTCCCCCCTAGCCGCTGACGCGGCAACGGGCGACACAGAGCAAACCCCCAAACCACGCCCCAACCGCAAACGAGGAACCCAACTCCCGGACGACTGGACGCCAAACCCGCGACACGCGGACATCGCCGCCGAACGCGGCGTGACCTGCTGGGCTGAGGCCGAGAAATTCCGCGACTGGGCACGCGCAACCGGGCGAACCTACCGGGACTGGGACGCCGCCTTCCGCAACTGGCTACGCCGCGCCGAACCATCCCCACTCCCGGCACCAGCAACCGACCTCCGAGCCGCAGAAAACGCACGCAGAGACGCCGAACGCCGCGCCGAGCGCGAGGCCCGCGAACGCGAACGCGCCGCCCTCGAAGCATCCCGGAAAGCCAACCCTCACGCCGCACAAACGGCCCTCGAAGCCGTCCCCAACCTCAGAGACCGAATCGCCGCCAACCGGCGGCAGAAAGCGAAATAAACCATGGCAAACGAACCAATCGTCACGATCACCGGCAACCTGACCGCCGACCCCGAACTCCGCTTCACGCAAGCCGGAATCCCCGTCGCAAACCTCACGGTCGCCTCCACACCACGCACCCTCAACCGCCAGACCAACCAGTGGGAAGACGGCGAACCGATGTTCGTCCGCTGCTCGATCTGGCGCGAGTACGCGGAGAACGTCGCCGAGTCACTCACCAAGGGAATGCGGGTGATTGTCACCGGGAAACTCACGGTCCGCTCATACGAGCACAACGGCCAGCAGCGCACCTCGCTAGAGCTAGCCGTGGACGAGATCGGCCCCGCGCTGCGCTACGCCCGGGCACAAGTCACCCGCACCACGCAGGGAGGCCAGCAGGCCGGACATGCCCCTCAGAGCCACGAGACGCCCGCCTACGGGCCGAACAGCGGCGGAGGGTACCCCAGCACCAGCCCGACCGAGAACGGCCCGCAGAGCGGCGACTACGCAATGCCACCCTTCTAGGGCACGACAAGCACGCAGCGAATCGGACCTAAACCCCCTCGGGGGTAGGCAGGGGGTACCACCCCCACCCCCAACCAACCAAGCAACCCCACAAGAACGGAACGAAAGAGGGCAAGAAATGGATGCCAGCCTGAACGCCTACGAGCGGGAAACGATCATCACCCTGTCCGACGGAGACGACCTCGTGCGCATATGGACCGCACAGAGGCACGTTATCCGCCGCCTTCGCGCGGACAAGCGCTTCACCGAAACGACCAACCCGGCCACCGCGACCGAGAACGAGGCGGAGTTCACCATCCCCTACCGTGACTACACGCCATGGGGAGGCGCGAAACACCGCCGCCAGCTCACACCCGAACAGCGCGCGCAAATGGTCGCCCGCCTTCGCAAGAGCTAGCCCGCCACCGTATCATAGACAAAGGAGAAACATTAACCATGTCACGATTCCAAACACGAACCCGCTACGTTGAGGCAATCCAACATAAGAGCGTCCCCGAAACCACCGCATGGCTTGACACTTCCGAGGCCGACGAAGAAATCGAATACGCGGTTCTTGAAGCCGCCATACTCATAAAGACCCATGGCAAACATAAAGCTATCTTGCCCGGCGACTGGCTTGTCCTGGACGAGAACTGCACGCTCCGACTCTACACGGAAACCGCCTTCGCCGATATCTACGAGCCGACAGAAGATGACGAGTACACGGACCGCGACCTAGCCGCGAAACTCGCCGAAGCGACCGACGCCATGCGCAACCTTTGGGCACAATCCAACGCCCTCATGACAGAAATAGAAAACCTCGCAACCGACACCGTTGCGCTAGGCGAGGCCCTCATAAGCCTGCAATCCGTCATCGCAACCACACCGCCAGCATGGGAGAAGAACAAATGACCTACACGCCGAAACGAGTCCAGCGCCGCCGCGCGAAAGACTGGAGAATGCCCCTCTGCGGCTGCGGTTGCGGAAAGCCTGCACGGTACGTCGGACGGCCCACGCGTTGGGGCAACCCCGCCATAATCGGCCAGCGCATGCCCTACCAACTCCACTCAGGCGGCGGCAAAGCACGCCCCTACATCTGGGACGCCGCCCAAGCCGTCGAGTGGTACACCGACTGGATTACCGGCGTCGTGCGGCTCGCGAACGGTAAAAACGCACGCCAAGCACCAACCGTCGAGGACATCCGCGCCACGCTGGGCGGGCACGACCTGGCCTGCTGGTGCCCGCCCGACCAGCCATGCCACGCAGACGTACTACTAGCCCTAACCAACCCGGAGACCGCATGACTGACCAGATCACGCCGGACCGGCAGACCCGGCTCATCCTCGATACCATCGCCGATCTACTCTCCCAAGTCCCCGACCCAGACGATCTGATCGGCATCAGGTCCCCGAGGCCCGCCACAGGTAGCACACCGCTACCCGGCAGCCTGCCGCACGGCCTCGACGCGATCACGGACGACTGGGAGACCGGTACCGTGCGGACGGCGGACGGATGCCGGGAAATCCTCGCCGAGATAGCCGACGAATGGGCCGACAAACTCGGCTATGAGGGGATTGGATCCCGACCCGACGGGCCACGGCATGCGTGCGACTGGCTGGCCGACCACACCGAACACGCCTACCAGCAACTAGACGCCGACACGTGGGACGCGTCCGTCGGTGAGATACGCCGCGTCCACTCCATCGCCCTACACCTCGCAGGCCAAGACCCCGCACCCTCCGGCCGCTCCTGCCCACGCGACGGCACACGCCTAGTCCGATACCCCCTCGACGACGGACTCACAGACTGGGAACTCTGCGCCACCTGCGGCACCACATACACCGACGAAACATACACTGACGCACTACGCGCCGCCCTCGACACCGCACGCGCACGCGACACACTCATACCCCTAACCGACCTACCACGCCTCGGCATACCCGCCAACACCGCCAAATCATGGATACGGCGAGGCCAACTCAAACCAATAAACATTCACGGCACCCGATACATACACGCAGGAGAACTACCAGAGAGGAGCAACGATGACGAATAACATGCCGACAGGAACAGACAACGCACTATTCGAGATGACCCCAGAAAGCCCGCGCGTCCAGCTACTAGCAGACCGATATGTTACCCCCCCCCTTTACCGTCCTAAACCGGCGCGGCGGAGACTGGCTAGACCGCGACAGAAAATGGAAACAGCTAGGCATACGCTCCGAACTAGGACGCAAAGGCGACCTCGTCTACAACTCCCTACAAACCAAGTACCGAAACTGGTACCAAATCAAAGGTGAAGTAGAAGCACGCATCGGACGCCGCGCCACCGAAAAAGACATCCTCGCAGCACCCGAAGCGGAACGCCTCGTCACTACAACCGCCGAAGGGTCTCAAACATCCATCTTCTCCCCAACCCTGGCCGAAATCGCCTACAGGTGGTACTCCCGACCCGGCTCACGCATCCTCGACCCATTCGCAGGCGGCGCAGTACGCGGCGTCGTCGCATCCGCCCTCGCCCGCTGGTACACCGGCATAGAGCTACGCCCCGAGCAGGTAGAAGCCAACCGCGCCCAACAAGACCTCGGCGGAGACATCACGCCCCACTGGATCACAGGAGACGCCGCCGAGATCAGCAACCTACTACCCGACGGGTACGAGGCAGACATGATCCTCTCCTGCCCACCCTACGCATACCTAGAACAGTACTCCGACGACCCACGCGACCTCTCCAACATGACCTACCCCACATTCCGGGACGCATACCGAGACATCATCCGTGAAACAACCCGCTACCTGCGCCCTAACCGGTTCGTAGCCTGGGTAGTCAGCGAAATCCGCAAGGGCGATGCCCGCCTAGCGACAGAGTGGCTGAACGCCACACCCGACACGCCAGTAACAGACCTGGACGAAGACCTGGAGGATATGAGCAACGCACAGGAAAAAGCCAGCTAGACTGAGACGCACACCCACACAACAGGAGGCCAAAATGAAGAAACGCATACTACTAGCACTACCCGCCGCCCTAGCACTCGCAAGCTGCGGCGGAGGAGACACCGACACTACGGACCAGACGACAACGCCAGCAGCTCAGGAGGAGACGACCACGGCCGCTCTAGACATCCCAATGGACGGCGACACGATAGGCCCGACCGCCTACGGAGACACCGCTACCCGCACCGTCACCTACACCGACGGCACCGTGGAAACCGCTATCATACTGACAGGCTGGGAATGCGGCCTCGACGCCGACACGGCAAACGCGGACCTAGACGAGTGGGACGACCCCTACGAAATGCCCGACGGAAAGTCCCTCTGCCGGGCCACCATACGCTACGAAAACATAGGCAACAACCCGAACTCCATGCCCGAAGCCCCTACCGGGTACACGGACACTGAGGGCCGCCGATACCAGCAGACAGCCGACTACGACCTCTACGTGATCAACGACCGGCTGATGACCCGCGACAACGGCTCCCCCTTCAACCCTGGCGACACCTGGGAGGTCCAGCACCTCATCGAGGTTACCGACGGCATCACGATAGAGTCTCTAGACTGGGACGCCGACGACACGGGGGCACCCACACGCCTGGCCGTCCAATAAGAGGTGTGCGCCATGGACCCACTAGTAACGCTTACGCTTGGCCCCATCACCATATTCTCTACCCTTATCAGCACACGCTGGAGCGAGAACACGAACATATCCCAGTTCACCGAGCGCTGGCACTATAGGTGCTACTGCTGGAATCCAATCGAAGGGATGGAATCAACAGAGAGTGACGCAATACAGCAACTAATCGCTCACATAGAGGACATCCACGAAAACATGGGATGGCACACCGGTACGGAAGCGATGGACCATATACTATGCCATTACCTATACCAGTGGGGCAACGGTTACAAATGCGAGCCGCCACCAGAACTTGCCACAGCCTGCGAAAACATCCCCCGCTACCAGTCCTAACATAGACCGCCCCTCCCCTGAAGCACCGGGGGGAGGGGCTAACAACACACCGCCCCCACCCAGACAACCCGGCCCGCCCCACCACCCGACACGCCCACAACCAGCACAACTTGCAACCACCCCAAAAATAGTGCACCCTAATACCGGGTAATAAGTGCACCCAAAAACACACCGCCCCCCTCTAAAAACACCGGGGGGGTGCCCCTATGTGGTTTGTCAAGCGGCGGTGGGTAGTTGCTGTGCTGGTTGGGGGTCGTAGAGGGAGCCGTCGCGGATCATGGCGTATAGGGTGAGGATGCGGCGGTGGGCGAGGGTGAGGA